>JAPHSI010000218.1 GCA_026193155.1 Sulfurimonadaceae bacterium
CTATTTCAAAATACTTGTTTGGTACATATGAAAGTATGGTTTTTTTAATAAGATGCATATCTTTTAAAAGAAAAAAAGCAAAAAATGGAACAAGCAAAGAGAATGTCAAAAGATTCATCATATTTGATATATACGAGCCTAACATCCCTCCAGCTCCATCGAGGTTTTTAGAAAAAGAAGCATAAAATTTATTTGTTAATTCAGGAACATTTATAAATGGTAGTTTATTATCTATGCTGTTGGCAAATATCACCACTTTATCTTGAAGTACAGATATTATTTGAGGAAGTTTTGTACTAAATGTAGTTATTTGCTCACTTAACATTGGTAGTAATACTATTAAGCCTACTATTACAATACTAAAAAAAGTTAAAAAAATTGTAGAGATTATATTAGTTTGAGAAAAACCTTTTGATTCAAAATATATAACAAGAGGTCTTAATACCATTGCAATAAATAGTGCTATTAACAATGGTACAAATAGAGATTGAACGGTAAATACACTACCGATTACTATAATAGCTATAATAGATATATAAAATACTTTTAAACCTAAAAAATTAAACATGACTTGACTTAAGCTCTTCTATTTGTTTATTTGATGTTTTTAGACGAATTGATAATATTTCCCCTAGACGCATAACTATTTTAAACCCTATTGAAGGCTCTTTTTGTGAAAATAGTATAAAATCAGGTTTTGATAGAGCTATTATCTCACACTCTTTTGAAGCGACTACTGTAGCTGAACGTGGTGTTTCATCAAAAAGTGCAATCTCCCCAAAAAACATACCATTGGAGAGTTTGGTAAGAACTATAGGTTCACTTTCATAATTTATAACTACTTCTACTTCTCCATCTTTTATGATGTATAAAGCCGCCCCTGGTTCACCCTCATTAAATAAAACTTCACCTTTTCTGTAGTGACGTTTATGAAGTGCTCGTTCCAGTCTTAGAATTTCACCTGTTTTAAGGTCTTCAAATAGAGAGATAGACTGCAAAAAATCAACTATAGAGTCTGTTTTACTTTTTGTAAAAAAATTGTCCCAAAGGGTATTTATATCCATGTCTATTACCTTCAAATAGTGCTAGTTATTGTTTCATTTGAATAGTATATAAAATTTTTTATTAAATTAGCTTTTTTAGTATGCTACAATTTCAAAAATAATTGGGAGGATGGTATAGTTTATGGCTGATGATGCTGAAAAAACAGAAGAACCCACCTCCAAGAAGATAGAAGATGCCAGAAAAGAAGGGAATGTCCCTAAAAGTCAAGATGCTTCCGGTGTCGGGACTCTTTTTGTTGCTATTTTAGCTTTTTTATTACTGTTTCCCTTTATGGGAAATCACATTATAAAGCTTTTTCAGTACTACTTTTCTATGCAAGGTACGCCATTAAACTCCAGAATAATGGTTGATATAGCTGTTGTAACAATTCGAGAGTTTTTAATAATAATTATGCCACTAGCTATCGCTGTTGCTATAGCGGGTATTATAGCTGCACTTGCTCAGTTTGGATTTTTATTTACTACAAAAGCGATTGTTCCTGACATAAAAAAGATTGACCCTATTAAAGGTACTAAGAATCTTTTTTCTATGAAAAAACTCATAGAAGGTATCAAGATAACATTTAAGTCTTTTACCACTTTAGGTGTAGGATTTATATTTTTCCTCTTTTTTATAAAAGAGTTACCTACAGTTGCACTTTTTGGTTTGGCAGATCAGATAGACTGGTTAAAAGATAAAGCACTTATCATAGCCCTTGTTATGCTCCTAATAATATTCGTTTTTGCTGTAATAGATGTAATAATAGTTAGAAAACAGTACTTTGATGGCTTAAAAATGAGTAAGCAAGAGGTTAAGGATGAGATGAAAAATATGGAAGGGGACCCATTAATCAAGTCTAAAATTCGCCAAATCCAGATGCAAGCTTCAAGAAAACGAATGATGTCTGAAGTTCCAAATGCTGATGTAGTTGTTACAAATCCTACCCACTTCGCAGTAGCACTAAAGTATGATGAAAAAAGAAGTCATGCACCTATAGTTGTAGCAAAAGGTAAGGATAATGTGGCGTTACAGATAAAAAAAATAGCACGTGAAGCGGGTGTACATGTTATGCAAGACCCACCTCTTGCACGTGCACTTTACAAAGAAGTTGAGATAGATAAACCGATACCTGAAGCACTTTTTGCAGCTGTTGCAGAAGTATTAGCCTTTGTATATAAGGCGAATAAAAAGAAAACCTAGTATAATTGCAAAAAAAATTAAAGAAGAGTTTTTTTGTTAAATATAGATGATATTAATGAAGCCAAGCATATTGTCATAACTTTGCCAAGTGATACTACACATAGTGTAATTGCATCTGCAAATGCATTATACTCATTTATATTGACGCTTCATAAAAAAGTATCTTTGTACTCTGGTGCAACTGCTTTTGGAAGTAATTTATATTTTTTACCATGGATGGATAAGCTTAAAAACTCTTATCCATCTTCAGCAGATTTAGAAATAAAAGTTCAAACAAGTGATGAAATATCTGCTTTTTTTAAGAAAAACAGCATTAAGCTAAATTCTAAAATGGCAACATCTTTGTATGCAGCATTGATAGCTAAAACAGAAGGCTTTTTAAAAGATACTGATAGTACAGTATTTGCTGAAGCAAAAGAGTTACTCGAAGCCGGTGCAGATATTAATAGCTGTAATGAAAATATACTTAAGTACATCTCATTGGCAGCTTTGAGGTTAAAATCTATTTTGTTACAAAAAATGGTATTAAAAGATGAAGCAAAATTGGCTTTATTTAACTTAGATGATGAAGATTTGAAAAGTAGCGGAGCTTCAATAAAAGATGTGAATCTTGCAGTAAAAGATGCACTGTCTTTACCAAGTGTTAAAACAGTAGTAGTAAAGTACGGAAATAAAGAGATAGTAAGAGAAGGAGAATAGATTTGAGAAGAAGAAATAACAATGGGTCATCTATAGGTGTACTTATTTTATTTGCATTGATTATTGGTGGCGGTGCATATTTGTACAATTCAAAAATGTTTGAAAGAGATATGCCCAATGTTACACTAAATACAAATGGATATTGGAACTTAAAAAAACCGTTAGAATTGACGATTGAAGATTCAAGTGGTATAAAATCATATAGAGTTATTTTAAAAACTTCCTCAGGGAAAAAAGTTCTATATTCAGAACAACCACTTGCATTAAATAACAGAATAGATATAAATGTAGAACCTCCTCGTAGTGCGTATGCAATGAACGATAAAGCTGTTTCTCTTATAATTCAGGCAAATGATGCAAGTAAATGGAACTTTTTAAACGGTAATACAATAGTTAAAGAGTTTAATTTAAAAATAGATAAAAGAAGACCTTCATTAATTACTATCGCTCACTCTTACAAGATAACAAAAGGTGGTTCTGCCGTTGTTATATTTAAAGCAGAAGATGAAAACTTAAAAGATATGTATATTCAAACAAACTATGATAAAAAGTTTATAGCACAACCTTTTTATAAAGATGGATACTACATTTCATTATTGGCTTGGCCTGTAACACATGCAGATTTTAAAGCTACTATTGTTGCAAAAGATTATGCAGGAAATAGTGCTAAAAGTTATATTCCCCTTTATTTAAAACAGAAAAATTATAGAATATCACGTATAAAAATAAGTGATAGATTTTTACATGGAAAAATTGCCGAACTTGCTGATGAGTTTTTAGAAACACAAGGGATTGATAACCCGTTAGAACAATTTAAAGTTATAAATGAAGATGTACGTGCAAAAAATGAAAAGTTAATTCATAAAATAACTTCAAAAGTTTCTAAAGAAAAAGTTACACAATTTAATATAAAAAAGATGTACCCGCTTAAAAGTGCTCAGGTTGTAGCAACTTATGGTGATCATAGAAAATATCTTTATAAAGGTAATTATATTAGTGAATCATATCATTTAGGATTAGATTTAGCTTCAAATGCAATGGCAGAAATTAAACCGCAAAATAGTGGAGATATTGTATATTCAGATTTTAATGGATTATATGGTAACATGCCAATAATACACCATGGTTTAGGTCTATATACATTATATGGACACTGTTCGAGTGTAAAGGTAAACAGTGGTGACTTTATCAACTCAAATGAGGTTATATCTAGAACAGGAAAAAGTGGTTATGCGATGGGTGATCACTTGCATTTTGGAGTACTTATTCAAGGTATAGAAGTTCGTCCGGCTGAATGGATGGATTCGGCTTGGATAAAATTAAATATTACAGACATTATAAATAATGCTAAAAACATCATAGACGGTAAGTAGAGGTATAAAATGTATCAAAGTACAATAGAAAAGAGTGTTGAACTGGTTGGAATCGGTCTTCACAAAGGCTCACCCGTTAAGTTGAAACTTGAACCTCTTGAAGCTAACAGTGGTATAGTTTTTTATCGTAGTGATGTTGATGTATCAATACCTCTTGTTCCTGAAAATGTTGTTGACACTAAAATGGCTACAGTTATTGGAAAAGAGGGAAATGTCATCTCTACAATAGAACATCTTTTATCTGCCGTATATGCTTATGGTATTGATAATCTAAAGGTTATTGTAGATGCAGACGAAGTACCTGTTATGGATGGGAGTAGTGCAAGTTTTTGTATGCTTTTAGATGAAGCTGGAAGACTTGAACTTGATGAGCCGAAAAAAGTTATGCGAATAAAAAAAGACGTAATTGTTCAAGAGGGTGAGAAGTATGTAAAACTTTCACCTTCACCAGATCTCAAATATGATTTTACAATTAAGTTTCCACATCCAATTATTAAACAACAAGATTACTCTTTAAAGTTTACAAAACAGGCTTACAAAGATGAGATTTCACGTGCAAGGACTTTTGGTTTTGTTCAAGAGGTGCAGTATCTTCGCTCAAAAGGTCTTGCTCTTGGAGGCTCACTTGAAAATGCTGTAGTTCTTGATGATAAAAAAGTGTTAAATCCTGAAGGATTGAGATATTCTGATGAATTTGTAAGACATAAGATTCTAGATGCAATTGGCGATATGAGTTTAATAGGTATGAATTTCATAGGAAACTATGAAGCTATGGCCGGCAGTCATGATTTAAATCACAAACTTACGGTTGAATTGCTAAAGTCACCTGAGAACTATGAAGTTATTGAACTTGTGGGTGAGAAAACAAAAGAGTTAGAAAAAGCATATGCCTAAAAGTGTAGATGTAGTTTGTGTAACTCTTTCATCTCCCATATTAATCGGGGTTTATGAGAATCAAAATCTTATAGAGACTATATCTACAGAGGAAAAATCTTCAGAAATCCTGCCAAAAATATTTGAGAATATTTTAAAAAAATATGATGTAAAAAGGTTGTTTTATGCCAAGGGACCTGGAAGTTTTATGGCAATAAAAATTACATATATTTTTTTAAAATCACTCTCCATTTTAAAAAAAATTCCACTTTTTGCAACAGATGCATTTTATTTTAATAAAAATCAACCGATAAAAGCGATTGGAAAGCTATTTTTTGTTAAAATCGCATCTAAAATAGAAACTCAAAAACTAGAAAAAGTACCAAATAGTGAATTTATGCTAAAAGATGTACTTGAGTATGATGAGTTTGATGAAAACACAACGCCCTTATATGCCATAGGAGCAGTTGGATAGGAAACAAATTGGAAATTAGCGTACCAGCTACAAGTGCAAATCTAGGACCGGGTTTTGATTCCCTAGGATTAGCGGTTGATTTAAGAAATAAAGTTGAATTTCATCCATCGAAATTTTTTAGCGTATCTATAAAAGGTGAGGGTGAAAATAACCCAAGACTAAAGGGAAATAATCTCTTCATTGGTATCTTTAATGAGCACTATACTCGTCTTACAAAGAAAAAACAAAGTTTTAAATTTACATTTTATAATCAAATACCAATGTCAAGAGGGCTTGGCAGCTCTTCTGCCGTTATAGTCTCAGCGATTGCATCTGCACATGAAGCGGCAGGAATTAGAGTTAGCAAAAGACGAATTTTAAATCATGCCCTTGTATATGAAAATCATCCTGATAATATTACTCCTGCGGTAATGGGTGGTTTTAATGCAGCTACAGTTGAGAAAAATAAGGTGTTTTCACAAAAAAAACATCTGCCTGAGTATATAAAAGCTGTTGTTATTATTCCAAATAAACAGATGAATACATCACGTTCACGTACGGTTTTACCAAAATCGTATTCAAAAGATAATGCTGTTTACAATCTATCTCATACTGCACTGAGTGTAGCTTCATTTTTTAATGAAGACTGGGAGATGCTTCGCCTTGCATCTCATGATAGATTTCATCAAAAGGCTAGAATGAAAATGTTACCTGAACTTTTTGCCGTTCAAAAAGTTGCATATGAAAGTGGAGCCCTTATGAGTACACTAAGTGGAAGTGGTTCTACTTTTTTCAATATGGTATATGATGAAGACGCAGCCATGATTTCTAATAAATTAAAGCAGAAATTTCCGGAATTTAGTGTTAAAACACTAGATTTTGATAATAATGGCTTAATTATAGAACGATAAGCTATTAAAAAAAGTAAGATTTAGATATAATGGCGAAAAAATTTTACCAAGCAAGTAGAATGTGTATATCTTGTAGAGATAGGGATTTTCAACAAAATATGCTCAGATTACGATGTATAGATGGAAATATAGAAATTTTTAAAGGGCTTGGTAGAACGTTTTATTTGTGCAATAGCTGTCTTAAAGATGAAAAGAAATTATTGCGTTCGCTAATGCGTCAATGTAAAAGTGGCGATAAAGAAAAATTAATGAATAAACTAAAGGAGATCATCACTGATGATAGATAAAGTTAGAGTACACGAAGTTGCGACAGAGATGGGTATAGCTTCAAAAGATGTTATAAATAAAGCTACCGAAATGGGTCTTGTTGTAAAGTCAGCTCAAAGTACAGTTAGTATGGAAGATGCTGAAAAAATCATGAACTATATAATGAATGGTGATACTCCTGAACCAAAAAATACTACACAAAAACCTGCTAAAGCTAAAAAAGCTAAAGAGGAAGTAGAAGAAGTTGTTGAAGTAAAAGAAGAGCCTAAAGAAGAAGCAAAAACAGAAGAGATATCTAAAGAAGAAGAACCAAAAACAGAAGAGATATCTAAAGAAGAAGAACCAAAAACAGAAGAAAAGACAGAAGAAAAATTAGAAAAAGAAGAAGTTCCAAAAAAAGAGGAATCTTCAACTAAAAATGAACCAATTATTAAAACTGTTCAAGTTCCTAAGAAGAAAATCGGTGGACTTAAAATTGTTAAAAAGAGAAAACCTGCTACAACTTCTAATGATTCTCAAGATACTTTCGAATCTCCTAGAAAACAACCAAAAGTTTCATCATATGGAAAAATCAGTGCAGAGGTATTAGAAGAATTAGCTTCAAAGAAAAAAGCTAAAAAAGAAGCTCCTGTTTCTAAAAAAGATACTGGGAAAAGAATGGATATCTTTGGTGGTTCAATGGCTGAAGTATCTATGGATATGGATGATCAAGTAACACTTTTGGATTTAAATGCAACTGAACGTGCGCCGCTTGAACCTGAACAACCGAGAAAACCAAAACAACCTAAACCAATTGGTAGAAATGCTAATAAAGGTAGAAATGCAGGTCGTGGTAGAAAAGTTTCTCGTGATAAACGTAAGAAATATACAAAAGATAAACCTATAGATGAAGTAGTAACTCATGTAGAGATTCCAGAAGATATTCGTGTTTATGAATTTGCTGAAAAATTAAATCGTCCAATGTCTGATATCATCAAAGTTTTATTTGACCTTGGTATGATGATGACTAAAAATGACTTTTTAGGAAGTGATGAAATTGAAGTATTGTCAGATGAATTTGGTGTTGAAGTTACTATAGTTGATCCAAAAGATGATTTCAACTATGAAGAAGATTTGGCACACGATATTGAAGAAGATAAAAACGCAGTAAAACGCCCTCCTGTAATTACTATTATGGGTCATGTTGATCATGGTAAAACTTCACTTCTAGATGCTATTAGAAGTGCTAAAGTGACTGAAGGTGAAGCAGGTGGGATTACTCAGCATATCGGTGCATATACAGTTGAACAACATGGTGAACCTATTACATTTATAGATACTCCGGGTCACGCGGCATTTGGTGCTATGCGTCAACGTGGTACGGATGTAACAGATATTATTGTTATTGTTGTTGCAGCTGATGATGGTGTAAAACCACAAACAGAAGAAGTTATAAAAATTGCAAAAGATTCAGGTGCACCTGTTATTGTTGCATTAAATAAAATGGATAAAGAGACAGCAAACCCTGACTTAGTTAAAGGTCAAATGGCTGAACACGGTATGACTTCGGTTGACTGGGGTGGAGATATTGAATTTATTCCATTATCTGCTAAGAGTGGTATGGGTATTGATGATTTACTTGAAAATATTTTAATTACAGCAGAAGTATTAGAACTTAAAGCTAACCCTACTGTTCCTGCAAAATCTGCAGTTGTTGAGGCTTCACTTGAAAAAGGTCGTGGTCCTGTAGCTACTGTTATCGTTCAAAACGGTACTTTAAAAGTTGGTGATAATATTGTTTGTGGTAGCTCTTACGGGCGTGTAAAAGCTCTTATTGATGAGAATGGAAAACAGATAAAATCTATAGGCCCATCTCATACTGCTCAAGTAGCTGGACTTGATACTGTTCCGCCTTCAGGCGAGATTTTAATGGCAGTTAACAGTGACAAAGAAGCTAAAGAGTATGCACATAAACGTTATGAGTATGACAGACATAAAGAGCTTTCCAAATCTACTAAATCTACACTTGAAGATATGACGGCTATGATTGCAGAAGGAAAACTTAAAACTCTTAAAGTTGTACTAAAAGCTGATGTACACGGTTCACTTGAAGCACTTAAATCCTCACTTACTGATTTAAGAAATGAAGAGGTAAAAGTTGAAGTTATCTCTACAGGTGTTGGTGGAATCACTGAAAATGACGTTGAGTTAGCATCTGCTAGTGACAACTGTGTACTTCTAGGGTTTAATATTCGTCCAACAGGTTCAGTTAAAGCATTAGCTAAACAACGTGGAATTGAGATAAGAAACTACTCTATAATCTATCAGCTGCTTGATGATGTTACAGCAATGTTAACTGGTATGATGGACCTTAAATTTACTGAAGAAAATACTGGTCAGGCTGATGTTAAAGATACATTCAAAACTCCTAAAGGTATGATTGCAGGTTGTACTGTAGTTGATGGTAAACTTATACGTGGTGGGCTTGTTCGTGTCATTCGTGACGGTGTCGTTATATTTGAGGGTGAACTTACATCTCTTAAACGTTTCAAAGATGATGTTGAAGAAGTTGGTAACGGATATGAATGTGGTGTTGGAGTTAAAGGGTATGATGATGTACAAGTTGGCGACGTAATTGAAACATTCAAAAAAGTTGAACAAAAAGTTGAACTATAAAGAGCAATTTAGTGACTGATGCACAGATAAAACTTAAAAGAACTGACTCTATTTTGCAAGAGCTTATCCCAGAAGCTCTTAGTCAGTTAAACGACAATCGCTTACACGAACTTGACATTATAGAAGTTAGATGTGCAAAAGGTCGTGACGATGCAAAAGTATATGTAGATCCTAGTTTTTTTACAGAAGAAGAAAAAAAAGTTTATTTAAAACAGTTAAAAAAAGCTCGTCCTATTATAGAAGACCACTGTAAAAAAGACCAAGGTTGGTTTAGATGTCCAAGGCTTGTTTTTGAGTTTGATGAACATCTAAAAAAAGCTCAGACTATAGATGAGCTGTTTAAAAAAATATCTAAGGATAAAAAAGATGAGTCTTGAGAGTGATATTGAGTCATTTGTAAAATCTCTTGATTTAGAGCTTTATGATATCTCAACTGTGAATGAGTTTGATGAGACAATATATAGAATTTCTGTTGTCTCAAACGAAATTGAGGACGGAAAAAGAAAACCTGTAAGTCTAGATGCATGTGCAGAATTAAGCCGTTTAATATCCCCACTTTTAGATGTTACACCTCCAGTTTCAGGTGATTATCGTTTAGAGGTTTCAAGTCCGGGTATTGAGAGAAAACTAAAAAATCTACATCATTACGAACTTTCTATAGGTGAAGATGTTCAACTCGGATTTTCTAGCCGTGATAAGTTAAAAGGCAAGTTGATAAGTGTTAAAGATTCTAAAATCATTGTAGAAGTTGACGGTAAAGAAGAGGTTGTAGACTTTGGCGAAATCTCTAAAGGTAAAACCTACTTTGAATGGTAATAAATTCTGAATTTTTTATGAACCTCGCCTTAAAAGAGGCATGGAAATATCAAGGGCTTACATACCCAAATCCGGCAGTTGGATGCTGTGTTGTTTCTGAGAATGAAACTATACTCTCTGTTGAAGCCCATAAAAAATCAGGACTTCCACATGCGGAAGTTGAAGCTTTAAAATCTGCATATATCAAACTTACAAACGACTCTAAAATACAAACACTTACAAACTCAGCTGATATACATAAATACTTAATAAAAAATCATAATGATATTTTTAAAAACTGCAGTGTTTATACTACGCTTGAGCCATGCTCACATATTGGAAAAACTCCATCATGTGCAGATTTATTATGCTCATTAGGTGTTAAAAAAGTATATGTAGGTGCACTGGATGCAAATCCTGAAGCTTCGTGCGGGAATGAAAAACTATTAAATGCAAATATAGAAGTACAAAACGGTATTTTACAGAATGAGTGTCAGGAACTTTTATATCCTTTTGATAGATGGTCTGAAAATAAGTTTGTATGTTTTAAATGGGCTCAGAGATTAAACGGCACATATGATGATGGGATAATAACTTCAAAAGAATCACGCAAAAACGTACATGATATGAGAGATAAGTGTGACTTACTTGTTATTGGCGGTGAGACAGTCAGGGTTGATAGACCGACTTTGGATGCAAGATTAGTAGATGGTAAATCTCCGGATATTTTAATATATTCACGCCAAAAAGAGTTTGATAAAACTATACCTTTATTTGAGGTAAAAAATAGAAAAGTTATAATATCAGACAAATTAGATATTATTGATGACTATAAAAATATTATGATAGAGGGTGGAGCTAATATGTTTGAAGCTACTTGTGATATAGTAGATAGATATCTTTGTTATATAGCTCCAAAAGTAGGGGGAAGTAAAGTATTTCAAACAAATATGGAAGAATTTGAAATTTTAAATATACTCCAAGATGACAAAGATATAATTATGTGGTTGAAATAGCCTCTAGCAAGAAACAAGAATGCTTAAGGCTCAAAAGAGAGGATAGTTAGCGAATGGAAAAACAGCAAAAAATAGTTTCAATGTTTGATGAGATAGCTCCAACATATGATACTGCAAACCGTGTTATGAGTATGGGTGTTGATAAAAGCTGGAGAAGAAAAGCATGTGATTTAGCATATGAGTTCAAAGGTGAAGATACACTAGATAAAATAGTAGATGTAGCATGTGGAACCGGTGATATGATGGACTTCTGGAGAAGCAGAGCCGAAATCAGTGGTGTTGCTGTAGGTGAGATTATAGGTGTTGATCCATCAAAAGGTATGGTTAGTGTTGCACGCGAAAAATATCCTAAGTTTAATTACCATATTGCTAAAGCTACGGAAATCCCTCTTGAAGATGAATCTGCAGATATTTTAAGTATAACTTATGGTATCCGTAATGTTGTTGAGAGAAAAGAAGCACTTGATGAGTTTAACCGTGTTCTTAAAAAAGATGGACTTGTAGTAATTCTAGAATTTATGAAAAATGAAAATCCATCTCTTCTTGGTAGAATTAGAGATTTTTATATGAATAAAATTTTGCCAAAAGTAGGTGGTTTTATATCTAAAAATCTTGAGGCATACGAGTACCTTCCTACCTCAATAGAAGACTTCTCTACTGTGGCAAATATGATGAAAGAACTCGAAGTTGCAGGCTTTGAAATGTTATATAACAAAAGCTTCTCAATGGATATATCTACCCTTTTAATAGCTAGAAAAAAATAGTCCAATCAGCTTAAGCTGACTGGATTAATTCAGATAGTTTAGAATCTTTTTTTGCAAAGTCTATTTGGCTTACAATTCCACTACTTCCATCTTCCTTTAAAAATAGACCGTTTGAACGGATACGACCCAAAATTTCACTCTCAGATGTTTTAAGATTAAAATTTTCTTCGTTATATCCAAGATATATAGCACCAATACCCATCTCTCCAAGTGCTACTAGTTTATCTTCAGTATCAGTTTTTTTCCAGATGCGAAGTGAGTCCAATATTGAATCATTTTCATCAATCCAACCATTATTGTCATCATCAAATCTGGCTAAATCATAAAAGCCGTTTCCATTTTGTGTACCAAATAGTTCTGTACCGTCATCAATGCTATTGTTGTTATTTTTATCAAGCGCTAAAAATCCACAACCTTCCGATAATTTGGATATTTGATCAGACTCACCGTCACAATCAATATCAAAAGAGAATTTTTGTTTATCTAAATTTGGAATTTCACCATCAAAGTTTAAGACAAGTGGATCAAAAAACATAGTCTTAGTAAGTTGGTGTCTTTGCACAAAAGTTGAAGAGAAAGATAAATCAATATCAAGTTTTATTTTTTGCGTATCAGTTTGAACCCAGCCATCCATTTGCAAATCTAAACTCTCTTGATGAATTACCTCCTGAGTAAGTGATACTTCTTGAAACATTAGCTCTCTTGGCTCTAATGAGTTTATATCCAGTTCCTTTTGATTATTATTGCCAGAATAACCGTTATACATTAAATCTTTTTGTATATCTTCAATTGATCTGATATTAAGACCAAAACTCTCTTGTTTAGTTGAAATACTTTGTATAGATGATATAAACTGTTGAACTATAATATATCCCAACCTTTGTGTAAACTCAGATTCTTTGTTCGTAATGTTAAGTTCTTGTGTATTGTTACTTTGAATATCATCACTCATACTTAGTGAAAACAACTCTTGCTCAAATAGATTTGAGACTTGCGTAGATTTTGAATGCTGTGATTGCATCCCTATAGAAAAATTTTCTATCTTCATAGTAGATCCTTCGCATCTACCTCCATGTTTATTTAATTTTTTACATCTTGTATATTTATCAAGCAAAATTAGTACCTTTTATTTTGCTATAATCTTCAGATGATAAATATAGTTGATTCAAAAAAACTTAGTATTATAGCTCCAAATACAAACAAGGCTTTAAAAGAAGTATTAAAAGATATATCTCCAAAAGAGTTGCAAAGCATCTCCAGTGGTAAAGACTTGAAGTCAATTATGGATTCTATTTTAAAACAAAGTTCAATCGATAACTCAAATGATAAAACTTTGTTGGGACTTGTCAAAAATAATCCAACTCTAAAAAATTTGGGTGATGTGTCAACAACTATAAAAGATTTACTCAACACTATAAAGTCTGACAAAAATCCACTTCCAATAGAGAAAGTTTTGAAAAATATTTTAGTAGATATTAAAGATGTGAAAGATACACAACTAAAACAAAAGTTTGAAAACTCAGGTGTTTTTTTAGAGTCACGTATAAAAGATATAAAATCACCGCAACAGGAGTTAAAGTCTATTTTAGTCTCTTTGGAAAAAGTATTAAATAAAAGTGAGTTTTCATCTTCAAAGATTATTTTAAATGATGTAAAAACTATTTTAAATAATCATTTGGCAAAAGAGCTTCAAAGTGCACAGAAAACTGTTGCAGACATACCGCAACATAAAGAACTTATTCTTCCTAAAGATATCTCTTTAGTAGCTTATAACGTAAAAAAAATTGTAGCTGAACTAAAGTCTGCTCAAAACATGATACAAACTATTTATAAGCCTGAATTTGAAGAACTTATAAGAAAACTGGAACATTTAACATCGCCAAAATTATTAAACGTACAAGATTTTAAATATCCTCAAGTAAAAGAGATTTTAGAACAAGTATCACAACAAGTTTCTAAATCTGTCAGTATAGAATCAAAAGGTATCATGGACGCCCTTCAAAAAATATTTACGAGCTTAAAATCTATTGAACAAAATGTAACTACGCCTAAACTTATTCTAGAAAATTTTATCTCTAAAGATATTCCAAAAGAGATTAAAAATTTATCACAACTTGTAAAGGATATAGTTATAAAAGCTGATCCTATTTTCTCAAAAACCACACTTGCTATAGTGGATAAGTTAGAAGTTTTATCTTCTACCAAAGGATTGAACCCTCAGCAAAATGTAAAAGAGCTTTTTTCAACCGATTTTAAATCTGTTTTACTAAAGGCTACTGAAGAGATTAAAAATTCAAATCATCCAAATAAAACAGAACTTTTAAATCATATAGATAAGCTTTCACTTCAAATAGACAATCTGCAACTAGTGTCGCATCTTTCAAATGCATCTTCACTTTATCTGCCATTTTCATGGGATGCAATGCAAGAAGGTAAAATCGAGATTAAAAAAGGGGATAATAATAGGTTTTATTGTGATATAGATTTAAAATTAAAAGAGTATGGTGAGTTAAAGTTTAAGCTGATTTTATATGAAAAAAACCAACTAAATCTTCATATATACACTACGAGTAAAGAGTTCCAAAATATTATAAAAGAAAATCTCCAAAGCCTTAGAAGTGCAATAATAGATGTAAATGTAACACCAAGGGAAATTAGGATTTTTGAGCCTAAAGAGACAAATGCTACAAGTGCATATAATGATTACAGTGGTGATTTGGCAAGTGGTTTTGAGGCAAAAGTATGAAAAAGGCTGCAGCATTAAGATATGACAAAGAAAAAGATAATGCTCCAAGGGTTGTATCTAAAGGTGAAGGTAAAGTAGCAGATAATATCATTAAAATTGCAGAACTCCATAATTTGCCTATAAAAAAAGATGAAGATTTAGTGGAATTGTTATCTAAAGTTGAACTAGATAAAGAGGTCCCTGAAGCTCTTTATAAAGTTGTAGCAGAACTTTTTACTTTTGTATACAGGGTGACAAAAAAAGACTAATTCTCTTCTTCGGCAAATATTGCATCTAATAAACCATCAACAAATTCATACTTATCAAATTTAGTTAGGTTTTCAGGTTGTTCACCTGTACCTACATAAAGAATAGGAAGCTCTAATGCATACGCTATAGAGAATATTGAACCACCCTTTGCAGTACCATCTAACTTTGTAATAATAATACCATCAACACCTATCATCTCATTAAATGCTTTAGCTTGTGCTATAGCTGAATTACCCTGAGTACCGTCTATTATAAGCACAGTTCTATGTGGTGCTCCGCTATGTGCCTTGTCGCATATGCGGTTTATCTTTTTTAATTCATTTGCCAAGTTTGTCTGAGTGTGAAGACGCCCTGCCGTATCTATGATAACGTTGTCAAAACCTTTAGCTTTTGCCGAGTCAATAGTGTCGTATGCAACGGCAGATGAATCATGCCCTTGTTTTGAAGCAACTATAGGAATGTCAAGTTTTTTAGACCACTGAGTTAGTTGTTCTATGGCTGCTGCACGGAAAGTGTCTCCAGCTCCTAAGATAACTTTTTTACCTTCGTCTTTATATTTATATGCCAGTTTAGATATTGTAGTTGTTTTACCAGCTCCGTTTACTCCGACTATAAGTTCAACAAAAGGGGTAGTGTACTCGGGCTCTTTATACTCTGTATAAGCAAGTGTAGCTAAAAGTTTTGAGCGAAGAATATCACGTGTTATTTTTTCCTGATAGGTCTGCTCCAGTATTAATTCAATAAGTTCATATTCGACATCGGCTTCAAGTAAAATATCTTCTATTTCATCTTTGGTAAAAAATATTTTCCTCTTTGGAGCTACTGTTTTTATCGCCTCAGCAGTTTTACTAAGAGATTTTTTTATAAATCCCAGCATCTAAAGTTCCAAAGCCCTTTTTATATCACTTTCAATAAATTCTTCCTGAACACTTCCAACATAATGGTTTATATATTTACCGTCTTTATATAAAACAATAGTAGGAATAGGGTAGCGTTCACCCATCTTTAGACTTGAAGTAATCGCATCGTTTAGTCTTACGTTTTGATCAGAATTCACTATAGTGTATTTAGCGTTATGTTTTAATCTAAACTCTTCAAGTTTATCGTTAATAACTACGCCTTCTTTAGTAAACTCTGGACGTTCAACAGTTGAGCCGATTACAAGCAGTTTATCTTTATATTTTTTTTGCAATGATGTTAAATGCGAAGCTGAAGCTTGACATGGCGGACACCAAGTTGCGAATATATCAAATATAATAACTTTTCCTTTTTGTCCGTCTATTTCAAAACCATCTTTATTATTTTTTTTAACTACAATTTGCTTAGCCTCTGTCGTTGTTAAAACAAACTCACTAGATGCTAACAAATTATTTGCATCGTCATCAGAACTGCAAGCTGCGAAAAATGTTAAAGATAGTAATAGGGTGATATAAATTAGTGATTTATTAAGCATAAATGCTGCCTTTTTTAAGTAGAATTGAAAAATAAAAATTTACGAAATTATAGCCATAAAGATTAAATATGATTCTTACAAAAAACAGTTTTAGACAAATATGTCTAAAAAGAATGAAAAATATCTATAAAAATAGCAATATATATAATAAAAATATTATCAATAATTTATTACTTAAAGAGTTAAAAGGTTTAAGCGGGAAAAATATACTTTTATATAATCCGCTTCCTATTGAAGCAGATATAAGAAAAAGTATTATATATCTAAGGAAAAAAAATAATCTTTTTGTGCCTTTTATGGAAAATGAAAGTTTTAAGATAGTACCATTTAGGTTGCCGCTACAAAAAAAGAATTTTGGTATTTATGAAGCGGGAAATAGTTTAAAAAAAATAAGAAAAATTGATATAGCCATTGTACCGGTAGTTGGAGTTGATGGTAATTTACAAAGAGTGGGTTTTGGCAAAGGGATGTATGATCGTTTCTTTGGTAAATTAGAAAAGAAACCGTATACGATTTTTATACAACCCAAGCTTTGTTTTACAAAAGAATATATATGCGACCATTATGATGTTGCGGGTGACATGCTACTTAGTGTAGATGCTAGGCTTATCAAGAAATAGGATAAATAATGTTAAATGAGATGCTACTAGGTGGTGCTACGGCTACCATTAGTGGAGTAATTGGATTTTTCATCTCAAAAAAAATTAATAACGCTAACTTTGATGTTTATGTTCAACAAGCAAAAGCAAAAGCTCATGTTATAGAAAATGAAGCACAAAATCTTTTAGAAAAAAGTCATCTTAAATCTCAAGAGATTGAGTTAGAGGCTAAAAAACACTTTGAGAGTGCAAAAGATAGAGCAAGAGCGGATTTACAGCAGAGAGAAGAAGCTGTAACTCAAAAAGAACAAGACTTTAAAAGATATAAAAAAGATGAACAAAGAAGACTTCAAGAGGAATCTTCTGCATTAAAAGCTAGAAAAATTGATTTACAAAGAAATGAAAAGTCTCTTGAATCACTGAAGAAAAAATATGAAGATAATATTCAAAGAGCGCTACATGCAATAGAACATAGTGCAGGTATGACTCAAGATGAAGCAAAAGAGATACTACTTAAAAAAGTAGAAGATCGCTCACGAAGTGAGATAGCACATATTGTAAGAAAGTATGAAAATGAAGCTAAAAAAGATGCTCAGAAGAAAGCAAATTATATTTTAGCTCAGGCTACAAGCAGGTTTGCAGGTGATTTTGCTAATGAGAGACTTACAAATATGGTACATCTTGATAATGATGAGCTTAAAGGCAGAATCATAGGTAAAGAGGGTAGAAATATAAAGTCTTTAGAGACGCTGCTAGGTGTAGATATTATAATTGATGATACACCAAATGCTATACAAGTGAGTAGTTTTAACCTATACAGACGTGCTATAGCAACAAAAACTATAGAGCTTCTAATAGAAGACGGTCGTATTCAGCCGGCTCGCATCGAAGAGATATTTGAAAAAGTAACTGAGGAGTTTGAAGAGGCTACATTAAATGAGGGTGAAGATTTAGTAGCTGATTTAGATATAGGTGTAATGCATCCTGAACTAATGAAGTTAATTGGTAAGCTTAGATATCGTGCTTCTTATGGTCAAAATGCATTGGCACATACTTTAGAAGTTGCTCATTTAGCAGGTATAATGGCAGCGGAGATGGGCGGTAATGTCCGAATGGCAAAACGTGCAGGATTATTACATGATATCGGTAAATCTTTAACTCATGATGTTGATGGGAATCATGTAGATTTAGGTGCGGATATTTGTAAGCGATATGATGAAGATGATATTGTATTGAATTCTATATATGCACATCACGGACACGAGGAGATGCTAACTATTGAATGTGCAGCAGTATGTGCGGCAGATGCACTCTCAGCCGCACGTCCTGGTGCTCGCCGTGAGGTTTTAGAGAGTTTCTTAAAACGTGTAACAGAGATAGAAGAGATTGCATCTGAGCATACAGGTGTAAGACAAGCATATGCAATTAATGCAGGTCGTGAAGTTAGAGTTATGGTAAATGCAACCCTTGTTAATGATGATGAATCAATCTTAATGGCTAAAGAGATTGCCGAAGAGATAGAACAAAAAGTTCAGTATCCCGGTGAGATAAAAGTAAACGTTATCCGTGAAAGTCGTGCAATAGTCTATGCAAAATAACTTTAATACTTATCTTCCTCTTCATTGATTTCAGAATCATCATACGGGTCCATGTGAACTAAAGCATGGACCTTTTTATCAGGAAACAAACCTCTCCATTCTTCTTCAATCTTATCTGCAACTAAGTGGGCATCGTAGAGTGAAATTGTTACGTTAAATACGGCATGTACAGATATAAAGATATGAGACCCTGATTCCCTAGTAGTTAAAAAGTGATAATCTGTAACTGCTTTATGTTTAGTTATAGCACTCTGAATCTTCTCTACATCTTCTTCAGGAAGTGCCGCATCTAAAAGCATCAAAAGACCTTCTTTTATAATCGGTATAGCTGAATATATCATATAGATTGCGATTCCCAAACCAATAACTGCATCTATAACCTGCTCATCCGTTAAAGCAACAAGACCGATTGCAACTAGTACGGCTGCATTTGAGAATATATCTGTTTTATAGTGAAGAGCATCTGCTTTTATTACAAGATTATTCGTCTTATTTGCAACATGATTTAAAAACATAACAAGTAAAAGTGTAATTGTGATAGATATAAGCATAACAATAATTGATTCGCTCATATAAAGCATCTCTTGAGGGTTTATGATTTTTTGGAGTGCTTCATATAATATAAATAAAGCAGATAAAGAAATCACCGTACCTTCGATTACAGCCGCAAGCGGTTCCATTTTACCTTTTCCGAAGTTAAAGTCTTCATCCGGGTCATCTTCGGCTGTATTTAATGCAAAAAAATTAAATAATGAAACTATAAGATCTAAAAAACTATCTATTGCTGAAGCTAAAACTGCGATTGAACCGCTTAAAATTCCAACAGTCATTTTCATTATGACTAATAAACCTGCAACAGATGTAGATACTACCGTCGCTTTTTTCTCTAGTCTCATTTATATTTCTCCTTCTCCGAAGAAGTGAATTCTTTGATGAATTCCCCTCACTAAAGCTACGCCTAACGGCGAGAAAATTTTACATATTAAATTTTAGATATAATTATAATAAAAATAACCTACAAAGAATATTATGGATTTAGAGAAAATACGAGAAGATAGAAAAAAATGGCTTACCTGGAAGAATATAAAACCACTTAGAGATGCACTTAATAATTTACAAAACGGTTCTTATGATGTAGAACTAGGAGATGTTGTAAAGGTCAACGGTGAAGCTAATTTTGATGTAGAAAAAACAGCTAAATTAATGATGCCTTGGCGAAAAGGGCCATTCCAACTTTTTGATACATATATAGATACGGAATGGCGCAGTAATATAAAATATAACCTTTTGCGAAAACATTTTAATTTAAAAGATAGAAGAGTTGCCGATATAGGTTGTAACAACGGTTATTATATGTTCCGTATGTTAGAGGATAAACCGGCTTTACTTGTAGGTTTTGATCCTTCACCTTTATATAAAACGCAATTTGACTTTGTAAATCACTTTGTAAAAAGCGATATTGTTTATGAGATGTTAGGTGTTGAGCATGCTGAGTTTTATGAAGAGAAGTTTGATACGATTTTTTGTTTAGGTGTTTTGTATCACAGGAGTGACCCAGTTGCAATGTTGAAGCAACTTTTTCGCTCATTAGATAAAAAGGGCGAGGTTATTTTAGATACGTTTTATATAGATGGTGATGAAGAGTATGCATTATGTCCTGCAGGATCATACTCAAAAATACCAAATATATATTTTGTACCTACTATAAAAGCACTTAAACATTGGTGTCTGCGTGCAGGTTTTGATTCTTTTGAAGTCTTGGAGACTTCAAAAACAGATGCCGAGGAACAAAGAAAAACTGAATGGATAGAGGGGCAGTCTTTAGATGATTTTTTAGACTCAAATGATGAGACTAAAACAGTTGAAGGTTATCCTGCGCCACAAAGAGTATATGTTAGATTAATTAAGGAAAAATAATGGCAGAAGAAATACAAGCACAGGAAGATGTTAGCCTAAGAGATGCTGATTTAGAACTAAATGAATACCTTATAAAAGAAGAAGAGGTTATACTCAAAACACATCAAAGAATACATCCTGATTATAGTGGAAGAATTCAAAGGATAGAACAAGGTTATGTTGAAGTTGTATTAGAAACCATTAAAGAAATGTTGGCTGATGATATGGGGCTAATACATGGTGGTTTTATATTCTCAGCTGCTGATTATGCTGCTATGGCTGCCGTAAATGAAAGAAACGTTGTATTAGTTGCTACAGATTGTCAGTTTTTATCACCTGTAAAGCTCGGTTCTAAAGTTACTTTTAAAGCAACAGTAAGACATAAAGAGGGTAGAAAGAGAAACGTAAATGTCGAGGCTTATGTTTTGGATATAAAAGTTTTTGAAGGTACTTTTAAAACAGTTGTAACAGAACGACATGTTCTGAAACTTAAATTAATAGATGAAAAAGAGGAAGTTCCTAATACTTAGGAGTTTATACTCTAGCTGTTAGTAAAAATATGCCAAAGTCTCTCTGAGGCTTTTTAATTATGCTTATGTTATTAAACTCAACATCTTTAAAACCACAATCCTTGACTATTTTACATAATTCATCTTTATCAAATCCAAAATGAAATACCCCAGTATTATCTGAGTGAAAAGTTCCATCTTCACTTTCTAAATCTGCTATAGCAATAAAGCCGTTATTGTTAAGATGGTTTTTTATAGTTGTAAAAAACTTAGTTAAACTCTCAATGTGGTGCAGTGTCATTGAACTAATAATACCGTCAAATTTATCTCTCAATGGATTTTCTATAATATCTTGACATATTGGTTTTATTTGTAATGTATCTGAATTCTTATCTTGTAATTTTTCAAGCATACCTTTTGAAGTATCAACACCTACCATACTTTTAACGTCTTTTAGTACTTCAAAACCTAAAAGCCCTGTACCGACACCAAAATCCATCAGATGCATATCAGGTGTTAGTTTTACTCTGCTTTTTATAGCCTCAGCTATAGTAAGTGCGTTTTGCACACGTATACTTTTTGAATCCCACTCTTTAGCTTTATGTTCAAAATTATCTTTCATATTAGTCCTTATAAACTTTGTATCCAATAATCTATATGTTTTTGTTCCTCTTTTATACTAGTGGATGAGCCATGACCCGGATATACTGCTTTATCATAATCTAATTCTTTAAATCTTCTAAGAGAATCTTTCATATCTTCTACAGATGAATAAGGGAAGTCACATCTTCCGATTGAGCGCTGAAATATGAAGTCTCCGCTAAACATAGCATCTCCAATTTCAATAGTTGAACAACCTGGACAGTGTCCTGGAAAATGGCGAAACTTTACTTTTACTCCATCAAAAAATAACTCTGCGTCCCTGTCAACTTCAAAGTCAGGTTTTGATGGAGGAAGGTCTGGTACCCAGTCATTTGAGCTAAGCATTGGTACATCTTCTTTTGGAGTGTATAAAGGGATGTTTAATTCTTTTTGTAACTCTGCGTTACTCCATACATGATCAAAATGTCCATGTGTATTTAAGATTGCTACGGGATTTGTCACATTCTCTATTACCCACTGCGTTGCATCTACACCTGGGTCAATTATAAAATCTTTACCTTCAATACTAACAATATAGCAGTTTGTCTGGTATATTCCCATAGCTTTACTTTTTATATTCATAAAATACCTCTATACTTTCAACATGAATTTTTATAATGAATTAGAGAAAATAATTAAAACACAAAATCCATATGATAAATTTGTGAGATTTTACAGTTTTTATGATAAATATCAAAATAATGAGTGCGTTTTTGAAAAAAACTTCAACCCAACATTTTTTGAAGAGCCCTCATATATTTCTATATGTAAAATAGTACCGCCGCAAGTTGTTCCAAAACGAAGCAATTTAACAACTAAAGAGGGACAAATCAAGCAATAGCCCATATTGAATACTCGGCGATTGACTTAGCACTAGATGCAGCGTATAGATTTCAAGGTTTGCCAAAAGAGTATTATGATGATTGGTTAGAGGTTGCAGAGGATGAGATAAGACATTTTAAGATGTTGGAAAAGCTTTTGATCTCATTAGATTCAAAGTATGGAGATGTAGAAGTTCACAACTCATTGTTTGAAGCTTCGCAAAAGACACAGACTTTATTGGAGAGAATGGCAGTAGTACCCCGTTACTTAGAAGCAAATGGTTTAGATGCTACACCTCAGATACTAAATAAACTAGATAATCTTGTTAAAGATGAGATATTAAATGAACTTGTAGATTCTCTAAATATTATTTTACAAGAGGAAGTCTCTCATGTTAAAAAAGGTGATAGATGGTTTGAATATGCTTGTCAAAAAGAGGCTGCAAACAAAGATATTTATTTTGAAATAATTGATAAATATTACCCGCAAGGCTTTGATAGAGCACGTTACGTAAACAAGGAAGCTAGAATAGAAGCAGGATTTTCTTGTAGCGAATTGAAAAATATTGCTCATAAAAATGTTTGTTAGATAGTAAGAGTTTGTATATTATAAAAATAAAAACATTTTAAACGGTGATAGTTTTTAAATATTAAAAAACAGTAAAAGAAATGTTTTTTTATCAAATTGTAGATTTTATATCTCTCTACACTTGTCTGTTTACATAATAAGAGATATAATTTAAATTGTTAAAGAAAGTTAAAGGTTTTATTTGAGTAAATACAGTCAAATCACAGAATATTTGGAATGTTTTTTAGATAATGAGGTAAATAAAACAGGTTTAAAAAATGTAGTTGTTGGTTTGAGCGGAGGAATAGATTCCGCAGTTGTAGCTGTACTTGCACAGAGAGTTTTTAAAGATAAGCTTTTATGTGTAAAAATGCCTTCACATTATTCATCTGCAAGTTCAATAGATGACGCAGATGAGTTATGTAAGGATTTTGATATAAATGCTATAGAGGTCTCAATAGATGCCATGTTAAAACCGTATGAAGAGTTAAATCAGGATATGGATAATCTTCGTCGTGGAAATTTATCTGCAAGACTTAGGATGGTAACTCTATTTGACATATCTGCTAAAAACTCGGCACTTGTTTTAGGTACTAGTAATAAAAGTGAACTTATGCTTGGTTATGGGACACTATATGGTGATTTAGCATCTGCTATCAATCCCATAGGTGATTTATATAAAAGCGAAGTATATGAATTGGCAGAGTATCTAGGTGTAAGCAAGTCTATTATTAAAAAAGCACCATCTGCTGATTTATGGGATGGACAAAATGATGAAGAGGATTTGGGATATTCATATGCCCAGCTTGATCATGCTATGAAGCTGTATGTTGAAGATAGATTAAGTAAAGAAGAGATTATAAACAAAGGTGTGGATGCACAGATGTTAGAGATGATTATCGGCAGAATTTTTAGAAACCATTTTAAAAGAAAAATGCCGGTTATCGCGAAGCTTACTTCTCGTACAATCAACCACGACTTTAATTATCCTAGGGATATTACACTTTAAAAGGAAAAGATATGGAAGTATTGTTTAGTAAATATGAAAATGGTGTAGAGGAACACTCGAACGTAAGTGATGCACTTGACGGTGACGATTTATGCCAGCGTGAAGAACTTGAAGATGAGTTCTGTTCATACGTAGGCGCTACTTACGGTGTAGCGACATCACATGGTACTTCAGCACTGCATCTTGCGATGCTTGCTCTTGATTTAAAACGTGGAGACAAGGTTGTATGTTCTGTAAACTCACATCCTAATGTCCCTGAAGTTGTACGTCATTTTGATGCTGAACCTGTGTTTATTGATATTGAACAGGAATATTATAATATAGACCTAAACAAGCTTGAGGAGTATTTACAAGACAACACTTCCAAAAAACTAAAAGCAGTTATCGTTACTCACGTAGCAGGAATAAGTGTTGATTTGGAAAGACTTTATAATATGGGTAAACTTTACAATGTTAAGATTGTAGAAGATGCTTGTGATGCACTAGGCGCTACATATAAAGGTGAAAAAATCGGATCAACAGGAGCTGACATTACCTGTTTTAATTTCTCTTCTCATCTTAGAGAAAATATCTGTAACGGCGGTATGCTTGTAACGAATGATGACAGTATTATAGAACGTGCAAGACTTTTAAATAATCACGCTATAGTTAAAAGTGATGATGAGGATGCTTTAGAATATATATATGATGTAGTTGATATTGGAAATGATTATTCAATGAGTCAGTTGGATGCTGCATATATTCGTGCAATGATTAAAAAACATGATTCTGTAATACAAAGACAAAAAGATATAGCTGCAATGTACTCTAAAGAACTTGCAGGAGTTGAGCATATTACTATTCCAGATTTGGATAGTGTTGAGACTCCATATTCACTATATGTTATAAAAGTTGATAAAAACCGTGACTCATTTGCAAGAGAATTAAAAGATAAAGGTGTACATACAGGATTACACTTCATACCGTTGCATCTAATCTCTTACTATAAATCTAAATACGCACTAAAAGTAAATGCTTTTCCAGTAGCATTACGTTCTTACCAACAGGTACTGTCACTTCCAATTTATGCTTCTATGAGTGATGAAGAAGTTAAGTTTGTAATTGAAAATATTAAAGAGGTTGCATCCACTAGGGTGTAATCTTTAACTTAATTAATTTAACACTATCTTAACAAATATTTTGTAAAATTATCTATATTATAAGTTTAGGAGATAATATGAAAAGAGTAATCACTATAATTCTTGTTCTTAGTTCAGTGATCTATGCAGGTAATATGGATAAAAGTATGAAACAGATGAAAATGTTTCAAAGTGTACCTATGGGTAAAGCTACTATCTTACAAGATGGCAAAGCTAAAATGTTTTGTTCAATATGTGGTATGACGCTTCCAATGTTTTATAAAACAAATCATGCTGCAACACATGAAGGGCATACTAAACAGTACTGTTCACTTCACTGTTTAGCCGAGGATAAAATCAAAAATGGTTTTAAAGCAAAAGATATTAAAGTTGTAGATACTAAAACCCTTAAGTTTATTGATGCCGCTAAAGCTACGTATGTAGTTGGAAGTTCTAAAAAAGGTACCATGACTATGAAGAGTAAATATGCATTTTTAAACACTCAAGATGCACAAGCTTTTGCCAAAGAAAACGGTGGAGAACTTATGGACTTTGATAAAACATTTGCTATTGCATCAAATGCTCTTGATAAAGAGATGAAAATGATTGGTATGAAACAGGCTAAAATGGCAAAAAAAGGTGAAATGATGTACAATAAAATGTGCAAAAAAACAGATAAAAAATTTGCATCTGTAGCTGAAGCTAAAGCATTCGTTAAGTCAAGTAATATATGTGGTGAGATGAAGGGTAAAAAGCTTCAGGCTGTAGGTCTATACTTAGGGAGAAGATAAATTTATATGAAGTTTACGTTAATATCAATCTTAATATTTTCACAGTTACTATTTGGTGTACAAAGTTTTTCTAAACAAGCAGGTGTAAAACCCGTTTTAACTCAAAAGGGTCAGCAAAAACATTGGTGTCCGATATGTGGTATGAACATTGAGATGTATTATAAAACTTCACATGCTTCGAAGCTTCAAAACGGTACAGATAGACAGTATTGTTCAATGCACTGTTTAGCTGTTGACATGAAAGAGTATGGGATAAATACAAATTATATAAAAGTTGTAGATGCCCATACTCAAAAATTCATAGATGCAAATAAAGCTTTTTATGTTATTGATTCGAATGTAAAAGGAACTATGGGTATAGTTTCCAAATTTGCTTTTGCTTCAAAAACAGATGCTTTGAACTTTAAGAAAAAATATGCAGGTAAAATTGTTGATTTTCAAAGAGCATTAAAAAATACACAAGCAACTATAAAAATAGATTTATCAAAACAAAAAAAGACTAAAGAAAAAAAAGTATACCCTATGGGTAAAAAAATATATGAAGTTAAATGTAATAAAGATATAGATTTATCAAAATATTTAGAGATAAATGAACTAAAAGCAGCAATAAAATATGATAAATTATGTAAACCGGTAAAAGAGAAATATCTTCACTCTTTATCACAATATCTTTGGGATATAAAAAGATTTGGAGATTTAGAAGCAATAGTAGGAAAGATTGAATTACAAGACGGTGAAAAATGTCCTGTTTGCGGTATGTTCACTTACAAATATCCAAAGTGGGCTTCTCAGATATTTTATAAACATGACGGACATGAACATCATCACTCTTTCGATGGAGTAAAGGATATGATGAAGTTTTACTTTGACCCTATGAAATGGGGTGACTATGCAAGCTCTTCGCTGGAAAATATTTCAAAAATACTTGTAACAGACTACTACTCACAAAAAGCGATAGACGCAACAAAAGCCTATTTTGTTATAGGTAGTGATGTATATGGACCTATGGGAGATGAATTAATACCTTTTAATAAACTTGAAGATGCTAAGGTATTTAGTATGGATCATAAAGGTAAAAAAATACTTCAATTTAATCAAATAGTAGAAAAAGAAGTTTATAAGTTAGACTATTAATAATTTTGTTATCGATTTGGTTATAATTTTACCATGAATAATAGTTTAATATTTTGGGTTGAGAAATACCTTTATAATCCAAATCTTTTTCAAAAAATGTTATCAATAATCTTTCTACCATTTAGTTGGTTATACTGCTTTTTTATGTGGTTGAATTTTAAGATACAAAAACCGCAAAACTTTGGTATAGATATAGTAAGCGTGGGTAACTTAAATGTAGGCGGTAGCGGTAAAACTCCACTAGTTACTACTTTAGCTTCAAGATATAAAAATGCTGCCGTCATACTTCGAGGATTTGGAAGAGAATCATTAGGACTTTATGTAATTAGTGATGGAAACAAAATACTCGAAGATGTAGCCATAAGCGGTGATGAAGCTATGATATATGCAAATAAACTGCCAAATGCAATAGTCATAGTAAGTGAAGACAGAAAACAGGCTATCAAAAAAGCTAAAGATATGGGTGCAAAAATAGTATTTTTAGACGATGCATATTCAAAGCATGACATACACAAATTAGATATTCTCATAGAGTCAAATTTTATAAATAATAATTGTCTTCCATCGGGACCGTATCGTGAGAGGTTATGGAAATCAAAAGAGGTTGTACTGCTAAGGGAAGAATTCGATTTTAAACGCAAAACAACTCTTAAAGATAGATGTGATAAAATGTCACTTATAACAGCCATAGCACGTCCAAGTCGTTTGGATAAGTTTCTTCCCGATGTAGTTAGTAAAAACTATTTTGCAGATCATTATAATTTTTCTAAAGATGAAGTTGAAGCTATACTAAAAAGAGATAAAAGTGACAGTGCCTTGGTAACATACAAAGATTATGTGAAATTAAAACAATTTGACTTACCGCTTTCTTTATTGGATTTAGAGATGGAAGTGGATGAAAAAATATTTAAAATTATAGAGGATTATCGTGCAAAAAAAGATTGAAACAGTAAAAACGTTACTAGATGCATTACCGTTTATAAAAGAGTTTAATAAAGAGATAGTAGTTATTAAGTATGGTGGTAGTGCACAAACAAGTCCACAGCTAAAAGAGAAGTTTGCTGAAGATATATTACTTATGTACCTTGTAGGGATAAAGCCTGTAATCATTCATGGTGGCGGGAAAAAAATAACCGATATGCTAGATGCACTAAATATTGATACAAGTTTTATAGAA
Source organism: Sulfurimonadaceae bacterium (assembly GCA_026193155.1). GTDB lineage: Bacteria > Campylobacterota > Campylobacteria > Campylobacterales > Sulfurimonadaceae > Sulfurimonas. The sequence goes on from JAPHSI010000218.1 coordinate 28,362, forward strand.
GGTCAGCGTGTAACAACTAAAGAGGTTATGAGAATTGCCGAGATGATTCTAAGCGGTGAAATAAATAAAGAGATAGTATCTCTTTTAAATTCTCATGGAGCCAAAGCAATCGGTATAAGCGGTAAAGATGCACATTTTATTTCAGGCGAAGCAAAAGATTATGAAAAATGGGGATTAACAGGAAATATAACTGATGTTAAAGCCTCTGTTGTCCATAAACTTATAGATGACAAGTTCATACCTGTAATTGCTCCAATAGCTGCAGGAAATGAACTCGGTCATCCCGGTTATAATATAAATGCAGATTTAGCTGCGTCTAAAATAGCCAAATCTATAGGTGCGAATAAAATAATCTTTTTAACTGATACTCCGGGTGTGTTAAATAAAGATAAAGAACTTCTTAGCTCACTTACTGAAGATGAAGTTATTGCACTTAAAGAAGACGGTACTATACACGGTGGTATGGTTCCAAAAGTGGATGCTTGTTTAGAAGCAATAGACGGTGGTGTTGCAAAAGCTCATATAATTGATGGAAGACTTGAACACTCAATGCTTTTAGAGCTTTTTACATCTGCGGGTGTCGGTACGGAAATCGTAAAGTAAATTGAGTACAGTAAAAGAGCTTTTGAGTGAGATAACTCAAAAGTTAAA
>JAPHSI010000166.1 GCA_026193155.1 Sulfurimonadaceae bacterium
GTGGTACCAGAGAGGGGACTTGAACCCCTACACCCGAAGGCGGGGGATTTTGAATCCCCTATGTCTACCATTCCATCACACTGGCTTGAAGATGAAATAATAGTCTATAAATGCTTAAAGATGTGTGAAACCAAATCTAAACTACGACAATAATATTATATTATAAAGAAAAATTATATTTATTAAATAAGTGGAATTTTATTATTCTAAGATACTATCTACATATTATGGGGATTGGGGAAAACAAGACTATAGTATAAGGAAGGTTTTCATGAAAGAAGTAGTTAGAATATACAAACAGCATAAAATGACGGTTGAAAATTATATTTATAGTTTGATATCTAATTTTCCTGATGATTATATTGAAAATGCAGATGCTATATTTAAAAGGAGCAAATATATACAGTTAATTTATGGAGTAGATAAAGAATTTAAACAAACAACACCTGTTTTATCCATTTCTAATGAGGATAATAGCCAAATTGGAAGTGACAAAAGCCACTACTTTGTAAAACTAGGTTTAAATAAAAATAATATCTATATATCAAATCCTTATATACATCATAAAACAGGTCTTGCAAGCATATCTGTAGTACATTTTTTAGATGATGTCTATTATGTTTTTGACATAAATTTATTAACACTTCTTGAAGAGCTTAAGCTAATTAAATACAATAGAGTTCATGATAGGATTAAAAGATTAGTTTATTTTTTTGGCTCACTAATGCTTGCTTTTGTATCTATAATTTTAATAGGATACGGGGGATATATCTTTACTTCAATATTGATTTATAAAGATGAAGCCGAGTTTTTACATGATATATTTAAGTCCATTATTGCTGTGACTTTAGGATTGGCAATTTTTGATTTATCTAAGCAGATATTTGAACATGAAGTTTTATTTCAGTCATTTCATCATTCAGAAGATAAACAATATAAAGTTTTAAGTAAATTTCTTATCTCCATAATTATTGCTTTGTCTATTGAAACCTTGATGGTTGTTTTTAAAATTGCACTTGAAGATCATAGTGAAATGCTATCGGCTTTTTATCTGCTAATAGGTACAACAGCTATGTTGGTCGGCTTAGGATGGTTTTATAAAACGATTAAAGAAGGTGAAAAAGATTAATCTATTAACCAAATATGGTCGATATGGAACTAGAATTGCTTAATTTTAGTAAATAAGTAAGATTAAAACGGAGGTGCCTTATGCGTATTTCATCAAGTATGTATTATAAAAGTTTATATGCAAAAAACAATTCAAATCTTCAAAATAAACTTTTTGATGTAAATAAACAAATAGCAAGTGGATTAAGTATTCAGTATGCGAAAGATGATGTAAGAGCATTTACCGAAACAATGAGACTTGACAATGAGATTGAAGGTTTAGGACAGATTATGCAAAGTACCGAAAGTGGGTACAAAATGGCAAATCAAACAGATGAAGTCCTTAATGAATTTACAACAACTATGGATCGTATGCGTGTACTTATGGTTAATGCAGCCAATGGTATTCATAGTGATGGTTCATTAGATGCAATTGCAGATGAACTTAGGGTTGTTGAGGAACATTTTAGAAACTTAGCAAATACATCTATAAATGGCCAATACCTTTTTTCGGGTACAGCAGTAGATGTAAGGCCAATTTCTGAAGATGGAACATATATGGGAAATAGTAGTGCAATGTCTGCATTTACCGGTTCAAAAACTGACCAACAATACAATATTTCCGGTGATGAGCTTTTTTTAGGTGAGAAACATTTAGTTAGAAGAAGAGTTACAACTAATGTTATTAATAAAAATTTAGTCCAGAATTACCCGCCTGGAGAGACCGAAATAACAGATGGTGACCATATATCACCGGAAAATAGCATTCGTCAGCTTATGGGCGATACAGATGCTGCAAATGCAAATCCAAAACATCATTTCTATGTTCGTGGTGTGACGAGTGATGGTACGGCCTTTAATAAAGAAATATTGATGTCTGATACAGATACTGTTCAAGATTTAATGGATCAAATAGGAAATGCTTATGGAAATACTAACGCACTTAAGGTTGTAAACGTAAGTATGAATCTTAATGGTGAGATTGTTATAGAAGACAAAGTCCAAGGTTCAAGTAAACTTGAATTTCATATGGTAGGTGCTACTGATTTTGATGAAACAGGCCCTGATCTTGCAGATATTAACGATCCAGTATATGGTGCTAATGCAGGGATGATTGATAATCTAGATAGCGGAGAAAATGATTTCAACAGTTTTGTTATAGGTGTAACACCACCTGGTTTGTTTGTAAAAGAGTTTGTAAAATCTGACTATGCATCAGCTACTTCGACAATTTCAAATATTGATGGTCTTCTGTATGATAGAACAACATTTACTAAAAATTCTACAACAATAAAGGGAACAATCCCGCAAATTGTTCGTGACGGGAATGCCTTTGCAACAGAATCAACAAAACTTTCAGAAGTTGCAGATTTATCGCAGGGTACACCAGGAACTTTAGATGGTACACAGCTAAAAATGGTTGGTAAAGATGTTAATGGTGTGCCTGTTGATGTTCAGATAGACTTAAACTCTGCAGGATCTACTTTTTCAATGGACGGTGGTGTGACCAATTATGATATATTTGATATGAGTAATCCAAGAGCTGCTGTTGACGCAGATGAGATGACATATCAACAACTTCTAGATGTTATAAATATAACTACATCAGGGGTTCCAATAACAAACACACCAACAGGTTATGACTCTGCCGTAGAGAGTTCAAATCTTGTTAGTAATATACATTTAGGATATGATGGAAAAATAACGTATCAACAACTAAATGTATCAAATACGTTGACGGAGATATCTTTATTTGATAGTAATAGTGGAGATTTTTCAGCTGATTCATCCGTAATGTCATTTAATTCAAACAACTCTTTAGAAGTAAGGGATCCAAAAACAGACTTTTTTAAAGTATTGGATACGATGATAAAAGCAGTTGAAAACCATAAACTATATGCTGATGCTTCACTTGGTGATACAAGAAGTGTCGGGATTGAAGATGCCATTGCAATGATAGATGATTTACAAGATCATGTACTTCGCTCACACGCAAAAGTAGGTGCACAAGTTAATGCTCTTAACAGCTCGTTAAAACGTTCAGAAATATTGGAAATAAGTGCTATGACACTTCGTTCTTCAGTAATTGATACAGATTTAGCTGAAGCTTCGTTAAACTTGACACAGTTAACTTTAAATTATGAGTCAATGCTCTCAACCGTAGCTAAGGTATCAAAGCTAAATCTAGTTAATTATCTCTAAAAGTGGAACATTTTTGGCTATACTTCCTTTAATTATTTAATATATTTAAAGGTCGTTAGTCTTGAAGGAAGCCATTTTTATACTTGTTTTTGGAATATTAATCTATTTAGGATTTGCTACAGTTTTTGCAGATGCAGCTTTAATTGGTAGCTATGGAGCTAAATTTGCCTATATAAATCATAAATATTTTGGCTATATCTCATATATTTTTATTTTTATCGTTTTAATACCTTTGTATCAGTTTTACAAAAACACAACGCTTGATTTAAGGAAGTTTGAGATAGTCATATCATCATTCTTACTATTTTTCTCATTACTACTTATTCAGGCACTACTTGTTACAGATGAATTTAGAGGTAGCTTTGCAGGTAATTTTGTAGATTTTTTAAGTCCATATATTGGTTTATTTGGTTTATGGATTTTTTGGTTTGTTATCTCATTAGTATCAACACTAATAATTTTGGATAAGAATACACATGAAATAATAAGTCATTTTTTTGAGTTTATTAGAAGAAAAAAAGAAAAAAGAAATTTTATAGAGAAAAGTATTGAGGAAGAGTTTGAGAAAACAAATGATTATATAGAAAATGAAAACAATATTACAAATGAAGAAAAAAATCTTCAAGAGAATAATAGTTTAGATATACAAATGCCTCCTAAAGAGATAAATGAAGAAAATTCTACTTCAAAAATTAAAGTTATTAAGAAAAATACACAAGAATCGGTTCATAAGACCGAGATAAAAAGTGAAAAAGAGTTTGAAAAACCACATAATATTATTGAACTTGCTTCAAAAATCAAAGAACAAAAAAATGCTTTGATTATAGATGAGCTAGAAGAAAATACAAAATTATTAGAGACTATAGAAAAGGGAAAAACTGAAAAACCAAAGAATTTTACCCTTCCAAAAATAGAATTTTTGCAAAAACCACAGGCAAAATCTCATAATATTGATGAAACCGAGCTTGATGAAAAGATTCAATATCTTATTGAAAAACTTGCTCATTTTAAAATAGATGGTGATGTCGTTCGTACATATGCAGGTCCTGTTGTATCAACTTTTGAGTTTAAACCTGCTGCAAATGTAAAAGTAAGTAAAATACTAAATCTACAAGATGATCTTGCAATGGCACTCTCGGCAGAAACTATACGTATTCAGGCTCCTATTCCAGGAAAAGATGTAGTAGGTATAGAAATTCCAAATGATTCTGTTGATACGATTTATCTTCGTGATCTTTTAGACGATAAACTTTTCCAAGAATCTAAATCACCACTGACTATTGCTCTTGGTAAAGACATTGTCGGAAAACCTTTTGTTACAGACTTAAAAAAGCTTCCTCATCTTTTAATAGCAGGAACTACGGGAAGTGGTAAAAGTGTCGGTATTAATGCGATGATACTTTCTCTTTTATATAAAAATTCTCCAGATCAGCTTAGACTTCTTATGATAGATCCTAAGATGCTAGAATTTTCTATATATAATGATATTCCACATCTTCTTACCCCTGTTATCACAAAACCAAAACAGGCTATAGTAGCTTTAAATAACATGGTAAATGAAATGGAACGTCGTTATGAATTAATGAGTGAAAATAGAACCAAGAATATAGAAAACTATAATGAAAAAGTAAAAAAAGAGGGTGGTGAGCACTTTCCTTACATTGTAGTTATTATAGATGAGTTAGCTGATTTGATGATGACAAGTGGAAAAGACGTAGAACATTCTATCGCAAGATTAGCACAAATGGCTAGAGCATCTGGTATACACCTTGTTGTTGCTACTCAAAGACCGAGTGTAGATGTTGTAACAGGACTAATTAAAGCTAATTTACCATCCAGAATTTCATATAGAGTAGGGCAAAAAGTAGATTCTAAGATTATTTTAGACCAGATGGGAGCCGAATCACTTTTAGGTAAAGGCGATATGTTATTTACTCCTCCGGGTGCACCTGCATTAGTGCGTCTTCACGCTCCTTGGAGTACGGAAGAAGAAATTGAACAAATTGTTGAGTTTATAAAATCTCAAAGAGAACCAAACTATGATAAAAGTTTTCTTATTGAGGAAGAAGATGGTACTTCAAACTTTGGTGGAGATAGTTATGAGGAATTGGATGAGCTTTTCGAAGATGCAAAAAGAGTAGTTCTAAACGATAGAAAAACTTCTATATCTTATCTTCAAAGAAAATTACAGGTTGGTTATAATCGTTCAGCAAGAATTATAGAACAATTAGAAGGTGAGGGTATCCTCTCATCTCCAAATGCAAAAGGTATGAGAGAGATTCTTTAATGCCTAAAGCTCATCTTGTCTTTACAAAATATGCAAACTCTTACAGAGTTGATATCCCAAATCTTGAAGAGTTAAGTGTTGAGCAGATAAAAGAACTACAAGAGTTTGTCTTAATTAGACACGGGATGTTTGATTTTAATACTTACAGTTTTAAGATTCAAAAAAATATTGAATTTGAAGAGTTCGTTAAGCTTGTTACAGAGCTAAATATTGAATGTGAGTGTGGAGAAAATATACAGTATGCCCAACCTGCATCCAGAATAAGTTTCGGTCAATATAAAGGGATGTTTGTATCAGACCTGCCTGATTCTTATCTTTTATGGATAAAAAGTAATTACCACGGTGAGCAAAAAGATATTTTTTTAAAAGAGATAAAAAAGCGTAATCTTTAAATTTTATTTCCATACACCTTCAAGTTTATAATTACAATATGGGCATATACCATAGTCTTTAAGTTTGTTTGTAACAAATGAACCGATATGTCCGCTTCTATCTATAACTCTTTTTTTACAATTAGGACAGTATGTAGATTCATAATCTTTATCGTCAATATTTCCTACATATACGTGTTTTAAACCTTCATCTTTTGCAATGTTGTATGCCTTGTGCAGAGTTGAAGCAGGAGTCCTTGGTATATCTAACATCTTATAGCTTGGATGAAATGCGGAGAGATGCCATGGAATAGAAGTGTCAATATCTGCTAAGAACTTAGCAATAGAACGTAGCTCTTCTTCTGAATCATTTTGACCTTGAATAAGCAGAGTTGTTATCTCTATCCATATGTTTTTTTTATGAGCATATTTAACAGTATCAAGTACGGGTTTTAGTTTTGCTCCACATATGTCCTTGTAAAATTTGTCTGAAAATGATTTTATATCTATATTCATACCGTCTAAATATGGTTCAAGTAAGTCTAAAGCCTTATGTGTTTCGTAACCACTTGTAACATATATATTTTTAAGACCTTTTTCATGTGCTAGTTTTGCGGTATCGTATGTATATTCAAAAAATATTATAGGCTCATTATATGTATATGCAATTGAATCGCAAGCGTTTTCAATAGCTAAATCAACGATATATTCAGGAGAAAAGTCTCGACCAACTATTTTATGTCCTCTTTCCTTTGGATATTGAGATATTTCATAGTTTTGACAAAACCGACATGATAAGTTACATCCTACTGTCCCTATAGAAAATGCTTTGCTTTTTGGTAAAAAGTGAAACATAGGTTTCTTTTCAACTGGATTAATATTTACAGCCGCAGCCAACCCATATACAAGCAGTTTAAGCTCTCCGTCTTCTACCTTTCTAACTCCACATATACCATAATCTCCCTCATCAAGTATACACGCCTGAGAACATGCCTCGCATAATATTTTTCCATTTTTTAGATTTTTACTCAACCACGCATTATTAGACATATTATATCTTTTATTGTGTCTTAAAAAACTTGCTAAACTCTGCAGGAAAAGGAAAAACTATGGTATTCGTTTTATCGCTTGATATATCATTCATCGTTTGAAGATATCTAAGTTGTATCCCTAAATCATTTTGAGATAGTATATTTGAGGCTTCAAGCAGGTTCTTACTAGCTTCAAGCTCACCTTTTGAGTTTATTACTTTAGCACGACGTTGACGTTCGGCTTCAGCTTGTTGAGCAATAGCACGTATCATACTCTCATCAAGATCTATATGTTTAATCTCGACATTTGATATCTTAATTCCCCATGCATCTGTCTGTTTATCCAAGATTTCTTGTATATCTGCATTTAGTTTTTCTCGTTCTGCCAACATTTCATCTAGCTCGTGTCCACCAAGTACAGAACGCAGAGTTGTTTGAGCTAGTTGACTTGTTGCAGCGTGAAAATCTTCCACTTGAATAATAGCTTTTTGCGCATCTATTACTCGAAAATACACCACTGCATTGACATGAACAGAGACATTATCATGTGAAATAACATCTTGTGTCGGAACATCTAGCACGATAGTACGCAAATCAACTCTAACCATTTGTTGTATATAAGGGATTAAAATTATTAATCCTGGTCCTTTTATACTTGTAAAACGTCCTAGTGTAAAAATAACAGCACGTTCGTATTCTCTTAGTATACGAATGGCCATTGTTAAAAATATAACTATAAAAACAACTATATAAATTCCCGTTGCAGGTACATCAAAATACATTTTTTACTCCTTAATTGGTTTAACTTTAAGTGTAAGACCTGAAAGTTCTAAAACTTCAACCTTTTGTCCTATCCTCAACTCAGTATTGCTTATTGCACTCCATACTTCACCGTGACAGTGCACGTGGTAACTATCTCCATTTGTGTCGGTAACTTCTGCAATGGAGCCTATCATCTCTTCAACACCGCTTACTACTTTTGCAGACTTAGAGTTTATAAATAATCTCATAACTAAAATAAAAAATGCAAGACTTACAAGTGTAAAAGCTATTATTAAAGGTATTGAAATATCATTTCCTAATGTTTCTGAATCAAAAAGCAGCACTGAACCAAAAGCAAACGATATAACACCACTGATGCCTAGTATTCCAAATCCTGCGATAAAAACTTCTGCTACCATAAAACTTATACCGAGTATGATTAAAAGTAACCCTGCATAGTTAAAAGGGAGAATATTGAGTGAATAAAGTGCTATTATCCCAGATATAGCCCCTAAAACGCCGGGGACTACAGCTCCAGGATTCATTAGCTCAAAAAATATACCATATATTGCAATAAGCAAAAATATATATGCCATATTTGGATCGGTTATTATTGATAAAAGACGGGTTTTAAAATCAGCTTCAAAATTTAATATAGTAGCATCGGAAGTTTTTAGCGTAATGTTTTTATTTGATACTTTGATTGTTTTCTCATCTAGTTGTTTTAGTAGATCCTTTGTATCTTGTGCAACTATATCTATAACATTATACTTTAGGGCATCTGTGGCGGAGAGGCTTTTAGATTCTTTAACCGCATCTAAAGCCCAAGAGATATTTCTATCATTTAACTCAGCCAAACTTTTAATATATGCCATTGAATCATTAATTACTTTTTTCTCTAAAGTGGAGCTTTTACTTGAATTTGAATCTTTAGTTTGTGCAGATGGCATTATATTAACAGGGGTTGCAGCACCAAGGTTGGTTCCAGGAGACATTGCTGCTATATGTGAAGCATAAAGTATGTAAGTTCCGGCACTGGCAGCACGTGAACCTTTTGGATATACAAATGTTACAACAGGTATATCGGAGTTTAAAATCTCCTGAATAATCTCTCTCATAGATGTTGAGAGCCCACCTGGCGTGTCAAGTTCCATAAGTACCATATTGGCATTTTGATCTTTTGCATAAACCATTGCCTCTTTTACATAGTTACTGCTTGCTGGTCCTATTGCACCATTTATATTAAACTTTACGACAGTAGAAGTACTACTTAGTAGTTGCGAACTTACTAGAAGTAAAAAAAAGAGTAAACGTTTCATATCGTCCACCTAGCAATCTAAATATTAAAAAATATAATACTTAACAATAATACTAAGATAGAATCATAAAGTCAAGTTGAATGATTTTATATTTAATATGTATAATGGCATATGTATATTTTCAAAGGGTGTTAAATGAAAAATGAACAAATTATAAAAACAATTAAAGATACTTACAGTAGGGATATAAGAAAACAATTAGTGAAAACTTTAATTAAAGATGAAAAGAGTGCTAATATTGAAGATATCGAATCATCTTATAAAATTATTAATCAAATATTTTCTTATGTAATTAGCGAACTCGGATGGACTTTTGCAGAAAATAGCACTTCTTGGGATGATACTCCTCTTAAAATCATATTAGAAACTTTTCCAAAAATAGATGAAACAAAGTGGTTTGAAGAAAAATTATTAAGTGTTACAAAAGCAGTAAGACTTGAAGGCGGATTTTAGTGTTACTAAACTAAACATTTAGGAAAAAAAATCAATATTTTATGTTTCAATTGGTAACATAAATAATAAAGCAACTTTTTATTAGGTTATAATTTTTCAAATTTTAAACTTAAGGGTTAATTATGGCATTTTTAGATGACTATAAATCACATACACAAGAGAGAGCTGAGCTTGGTGTTCCACCATTGGCACTAACTGCTGAGCAAACTGCCGAGCTTGTTGAACTTTTAAAAGCTTCACCAATTGTTGAGCAAGATTATGCAATGGATATTTTTGAAAATAAAATTCCTGCAGGTGTTGATGATGCTGCATATGTTAAAGCAGCGTTTTTAAATGATGTAGTACAAGGTAACACTAAATGTGATGCTATAGATGCTGTAAAAGCATGTGAGATTTTAGGAAAAATGCTTGGTGGATTCAATGTTACTCCACTTGTAGAGGCACTGAAAATAGATGGTGATGTTGCAAATATTGCAGCTGAGCAATTAAAAAATACTATTTTAGTTTATGATGCATTTAATGATGTTAAAACATTAATGGATCAAGGTAATGCTAAGGCTAAAGAAGTTGTAGAATCTTGGGCTAACGGTGAGTGGTTTACAAATAAGCCTGAGCTTGAAAAAGAAGTTACTGTAACTGTTTATAAAATTCCTGGTGAGACTAATACAGATGATCTTTCACCTGCTTCTGAAGCATTTACACGTGCAGATATTCCATTGCATGCCAACTCAATGCTTGGTTCAAGAATGGAAAATCCACTTGATACTATGAAAGAGTTAAAAGAAAAAGGTCATCCTTTAGCGTACGTTGGTGATGTTGTAGGTACTGGGTCAAGTCGTAAATCAGGTATTAACTCTGTGCAATGGCATATGGGTAGAGATATCCCTGGTATCCCTAACAAAAGAACAGGTGGTGTAGTTATTGGTTCTATTATTGCTCCAATTTTCTTCAATACTGCAGAAGATTCGGGATGTTTACCAATTCAAGCACCAGTTGATTCTTTAGAGACTGGCGATGTCATTACAGTTAAAACATTTGATGGTGAAATTATTAAAAATGGAGAAGTAGTTTCTACATTTGAAATTGCTCCAAATACACTTCCTGATGAAATGAGAGCAGGTGGTCGTATCCCATTAATTATTGGTAAAGGCTTGACTGCAAAAGCTAGAGAAGCTTTAGGCATGGATGCATCTGACTTATTTATGGCACCATCTCAACCTGCTGATAACGGTAAAGGTTACACACTGGCACAAAAAATGGTAGGTAAAGCGTGTGGAATCGAAGGTGTTAAACCTGGTGTTTACTGTGAGCCTATTGCTACAACTGTTGGTTCTCAAGATACAACAGGTCCAATGACTCGTGATGAAATTAAAGAGCTTGCAGCTTTAAGCTTCGGTGCTGATATGACTATGCAGTCTTTCTGTCACACGGCAGCATATCCAAAACCTGCTGATATTAAATTGCAGCACACACTTCCAGAGTTTTGGACAAGCAGAAAAGGTTTCATCCTTCGTCCTGGTGATGGTGTAATCCACTCTTGGTTAAATAGACTTTGTCTTCCTGATACAGTAGGTACAGGTGGCGATTCACATACTCGTTTCCCAATAGGTATATCTTTTCCTGCAGGGTCTGGTCTTGTAGCGTTTGCAGGTGTAACTGGTATGATGCCTTTAACTATGCCTGAGTCTGTTCTTGTTAGATTTAAAGGGACTATGCAACCGGGTATCACTTTACGTGATATGGTAAATGCTATCCCTCACCAAGCTATTAAAGATGGTTTACTTACAGTTGAAAAAGCTGGTAAGAAAAATATCTTTGCAGGTCGTGTTTTAGAGATTGAAGGTCTAGAAGATCTTAAATGTGAGCAAGCTTTTGAACTTTCAGATGCATCTGCTGAGAGAAGTGCAGCTGCTTGTACGGTAAAACTAAACCGTGAGCCTGTTGTAGAGTACTTAAACTCAAACATAGCATTAATTGATGAGTTAATTGAGCAAGGTTATGAAGATGCAGCTACACTAGCTCGCAGACGTGATAAAATGAAAGACTGGGTGGCAAACGGTGAGCTAATGGAAGCAGATTCTGATGCTGAGTATGCAGCAGTAATAGAGATTGATATGGATCAGATCAAAGAGCCTATTTTAGCTTGTCCAAATGATCCGGATGATGTTAAAACTTTAACTGAGATTCGTGCAGCTGGTTTAAGAACAGATATTGACGAAGTATTTGTTGGTTCTTGTATGACAAATATCGGTCTTTTCCGTGCACTTGGTGAGATTCTTAAAGGTGAGGGTGCTGTTAAAAATAAACTATGGATTTGTCCTCCGACTAAGATGGATGAAAAAACACTTACTGAAGAAGGTTATTATTCAATCTTTGGACAAGCCGGAGCTCGTACTGAGATTCCTGGTTGTTCATTATGTATGGGTAATCAAGCACAGGTTGGTCAAGGTGCATATGTATTTTCAACTTCAACTCGTAACTTTGATAACCGTCTTGGTAAAGATTCTCAAGTTTATCTTGGTTCAGCTGAACTTGCTGCTGTTGTTGCTCTTAAAGGTGCGTTACCAACTCCTGAAGAGTATTTAGAGATAGTTTCTGGAAAAATCACACCAGAGATGACAGATACAGTTTACAAATACTTAAACTTCAACACGGTATCTGCTGAACAATTATCTGCAATGGTTAAATAAAACCATTTTAACAGCGCAATTTTTTGCGTTGTTATATTTTAAAATCTTATTTCGCATCAATAAAAAATTTAAAAAAATTCTGTATACTTTAGCTATTGTAAAAAATTAATAAAATCTTAAGGGTTGAGCATGAGTATACGTACACTAGCTTTAATAAGTTTTATTGTAATAGTCTCTTCATTTACACTCTCTTATTTCACATCAAAAAAGCCTAAGCAGTCGTATAGTGACGATGAATTAAGAAAAGTGGCATTATCAAGAAATATGTCAAGTATTCCAAAAAATTATAAAGATTTATTAAAACTGGTAGATACAGATGAAAATAGATTAACAAAAAATAAAATTGCACTTGGTAAAGAACTATATTTTGATCCGCTATTATCAAAAAATAAAGATATAAGTTGCTCAACTTGTCATCTTATTTCAAAAGACACCAAAAGTAAAACAGTGTATTCAGAACTTTTAACAGCCAAGACTAATAAAAAATCAGACTGTATTATATGTCATATGAGTGATCAAAGTGGTACGGACAGACAAGAAAATGCCATAGGACATCAGGGATTGGAGAATCCTTTGCATTTAAATACTTTAACTACATTAAACTCTTCCCTTGCTAAATACTTAACATGGGATGGAAGTGTTGAGAGTGTTGAGAATCAAAGCGGCGCTTCAATTAAAGATAAATATAAAATGGCTATGAATGAAGCAGAAGTTGAACAAAGGCTAAATAATAGCAATAAATACCATAAACTTTTTAAACAAAATTTTGGTGAAGTTAAATTTGAGTATGTTCAAAAAGCAATAGGTGCATATTTGAGAACATTAACTACCAGAAGCGCTTATGATAGATTTTTAGAGGGCGATAATAATGCTATGAGTGCATCTGCCAAAAGAGGCTTGTCAAATTTTATAGATTTTGGCTGTAAGGGTTGTCATACTGGTATAACAGTCGGTGGTCAAAGTATACAAAAGTTTCCGGTAAGGGATTATAACTCTATAATGGATGTTACAAATTCCTTTAAAGATAACGGTAGAGAGATTGGTAGCTTTGGCTTTAATGATGGAGTGTACCATACATATCCTTTTGAAAATAAAGGTGGATTTATGGGTCAAGACGGAAGACGACTCTTTCGTGTACCGATGCTAAGAAACGTAACCAAAACATCTCCGTATTTTCACAATGGCTCAGTTATGAAGATACGCGATGCCGTTATACTTATGGCTAGACATCAGCTTGGTATGAGTTTAACATCGCAGCAGATAGATGATATAGTAGAATTCCTAAAATCTTTAGAAGGTGATATAGTTGAGTATGATATAAAAGATGGAGAGAAAAATGAAAAATAGTACACTATATATGAAACTGTCTATCTTCTTAATGTTTTCAAGTGGTATATTTCAGATGAGTTATTTTGATGTCTCTTGGGGATATTTTAGAATGATTCAAGCTATCCATATACTAAGTTCTATTTTTGTTGCAGTTTTTATTTTAATTCCATATGTAAATAAACATACATATAAATATATGGTTATAAGAAAAGTAAACAGTATAAGCGGTGTAGTACTTGGAATTGTTTTATTTTTATTGATTTTAAGTGGAGCGTATTTATTTTTATTAGGTAATCGCGGTGGAGATGAAATAGGAATTGCAGCATTTAATATACATCTTTACGGCTCTTTTATACTTTTGGCAGCTCTTTTGTGGCATATAAAAGAAAAAGCTCCAAATATTGTAGCTGCTCTTTTTGTAATATTGTTTATTCAAAGTCCTTCGTATAGCGAAGAGATTAAACTGCACAATATACAAATAAAAGAGGGATTTAAACGATATCATAACCAAGATTGGACAAACTCCGCAAAGTGTAAATCATGTCATGAAGATATTTTTAATCAGTGGGCTGATTCAAACCACAGACATATGGCTGGAACAAATCCGTATTATATGGTTATGGAAAACTTGGCCGCAGAGGATATGGGACAAGAGTTTAGACTCTGGTGTATGGGATGCCACAACCCAAGTGCCGTTACAACCGACAAAATAAGAACTGCACACGCAATGGATGGCAATAATATGCCGGGTATTATTTTTGAAAGTGGCTCGAAAGACTTAATAAATGAATTAAAAGTACATGGAAATAATAGGCTTGAAGAGGGTGTCTCTTGTGTAGCTTGCCACAGAATACTAAAAACAGAATCAAAAGGTAACAGTTCATATACGCTTGATTTAACAAGTAGAGAAAAGTATGTTTTTGAAGATAATACAAACGGCATCAGACATTGGTTGGGTGAAAAATTTATAAACTCTAATCCAAAAGTACATAAAAATAGTTATATGAAAGATATTTATAAAGAAAGTTCATATTGTGCATCTTGTCATGATGAATTTTTACCTGATTCAAAAAAAGCTGTAGTCTCAACATTTAAAGAGTGGGAAAAATCACCATTTAATAATCCTAATGATAAGTCAAAACATAAAACCTGTATAGACTGTCATATGACTAAACTTCAAAATGGAAAACTAACTCCGCTAAAAGGGACTTCAACAGATGGCGGAACTATAAAAGATGATGTTAAAGTACACTATTTTTCGGGCTCAAATCACTTTTTGTCAGGTATGAAAAGTAAAGAGCATGAAGACCAGACGATTCAACTTCTTAAAACTGCAGCAGAACTAGATGTAGATATAAGAGAAAATAAGATTTTTGTCGGTGTTAAAAATATTGGAGCAGGGCATCATCTACCTACTGGAGTATCGGATTTTAGAGAGCTTTGGCTTGATGTTACACTCTATGATGAAAATTCAAATGTTGTTTATAGCAGTGGAAAACTAAAAGAGGATGGAAATTTAGATTCAGATGCAAGAGTTTTTATGAAAGTGTTTGGTGACAAAGATTTAAAACCGGTAGGGCTTTTCTTTTGGAGATATGAAAAGATGATTAGTGACACAAGAATTCCTGCAGGTGAGAGAAGGGTAGAAGTATTTGATATTAAAAATCTAAAAGATGTAAAACTATCTAAAATTATCGTTAAATTAAATTTTAGAATATATCCTCAGTGGGTAACTGATATAGTTAAAAATGCTTATCCACAATTAACTAATCCACCTGTTGTGGAGCTAGAAAGAATCGAGAAAGATTTTAGATGAAATTTTTATTGATATTTTTGTTTTTTGTTAACTTATTGGACGCAAATTATATTTTATGGCATTATGACTTCGATAAAGCACATCATAAGGCCGTAAAAGAAAAAAAACTACTTATGGCTTTACTTTTAGATAAAAAAGCTTCTGAATATAAAGAGATGATGCAAGAAGTTTTTATAAATAACGACTATGTAGATGAAATAAATAATAACTTCATATCGGTTTTAATAATTAAGGATCAGAAGAAAACATATCCCGTAGAACTATTATATACTTTGGATTATCCTGCATTGTTTTTTCTTAATAACGAAGAACTTTTTATCTGTGATCCCCTTATTGGTAAAATAACACAAAAAAAAATAATACATCATCTTAAAAGCTGTAAATAAAGCAAGTCTAAGCAAAATTAATGTTATTTTAAATCATTGTTAAATAAAGTGTGATATATGAAATCATAAAAACTATGTATAAGGAATTGTTATATGATTAAAAAGAATAATATTTTTAAATATAGTGTATTACTACTAGTATTATCAATTCTTACTCTTTTTATCTACTTTGAATATTTTGTTATGCAAAAATATTTTCAAAAAAATATTGAAAATGAGCAGCAACTTATAAGTAAAATGATTAAACAAAAAATTAAAGAAGTTGAAGATACATATGAAAGAAGGATATATAATCTATTAGCTAATCCGGAAATAAAAGAAGGAATAGTAAATAAAAATATAGAACTGCTAAAAACACACTTTATACCAAAATTTAAAAAAATACAAAAAGAGAATAAATTTGTTAAAACTATGCTTATAACTGATACAAAATCTGTAGTTTTATTAAGGGCACACAGACCTGAAATGAATAATGATGATTTATCTATTGTTAGACCTATAATTAAAAAGGCTAATGAAATAAAGAAAAATCTGTTTGGATTTGAAGCTGGTAAGATGAGTATACCATATAGGGTGACAATACCTATTATATATGATGGAATACACTATGGTGTTTTAGATATGGGTATCTCAAGTAACTTTTTTATAGACTATATAAATAAAATATTTACACATGCACATGCTACATCTTTACTAAACAAAGAGTTCTTGAAAATATTCATTAAAGCAACATACTTAAACAAAACACCTATAAAAAAAGGTTTTTTAGCACCTAATTTTAATGACTTTTTTGAACCGTTTTTCGATGATATAGATTTAAGTAAAGATATATCTCATGTGGAAAAATCCGCAAGAGTGTATTTGGTAAATACAACTTTTAAATTGACGAGTTTTAACAACACTTCCTTTGGAACTATTTTAATAGCTTATGATATTACTGATATTGTAAATGAACAATGGAAAAATATTTTTAAAACATTTGTTTTGACAGGTTTAATTATATTAATAATATTTTTACTTTTAAAATATTATGAAAAAGAAACACTAAAAGCATCTAAAAAAATTATAGAACAAAAAACACATGAGTATAAGGAAGCTATGAAAAAAGCTCAAGCTGCCAATATAGCCAAATCTGAATTTTTAGCCAATATGAGCCATGAAATAAGGACACCTTTAAATGCAATAATGGGTTTTATCGAGCTTTTAAAGGAGGATGAACAAAATAAAGATAAGATAAAATATCTAAATACTATAGATAGTTCAAGTTATAACTTATTAGATATAATAAATGATATTTTAGACTTTTCAAAAATAGAATCCAATCAAGTAGAACTTGAATTTGTAGATTACAATCCTTTAGATGAATTTGAATCTGTTGTTGAACTTTTTAAGGCAAGGGTATTGAAAAAAAACATCACATTTAAAGTAGATATAGATAAAAATCTTCCTTATTATGTTCATAGTGATTCGTTGAAAATTAAACAGGTTATTATAAATCTTCTCTCAAATGCAGTAAAATTTACACATGAAAATAAAACAATTGAGTTTACAATAAAGTATAGTGATGAGAATTTAAGTGTATTTATTAAGGATGAGGGTATTGGGATAGCTAAAGATAAAGTTAATAAAATTTTTGAGCCTTTTACTCAAGCTGACAACTCTACAACTAGAAAGTATGGTGGAACAGGACTGGGACTTACGATAAGTTCAAAAATTGTTCAAGCATTAGGTGGTGAGCTTAAGTTAAAAAGTGAATTAAATATTGGAAGTGAATTTTATTTCACCATACCTCTAAAAGAGGTTAAGGTTGTTGAAAAACAAAAGGAAGAACTAGAATCAACTAAAAAATTTGATGGACATATTTTATTAGTAGAAGATAATAAAGCTAACCAGATGTTTATGAAAGTTATTTTAAGTAAGATGGGGTTAACTTTTGATATAGCCAATAATGGACTTGAAGCAATTGAGCGTTTTCCTAAGGTTATATGTGATTGCGGACAAACGAAGTATAATATAATATTAATGGATGAAAACATGCCTAATATGAATGGTATAGAAGCAACAAAAATAATTCTAAAACTTGAGAAAGAACTTAACTTGCCGCATACTCCGATTATCGCTCTAACTGCAAATGCTCTCAAGGGTGATAGAGAAAAGTTTTTAGATGTAGGTATGGATGAGTATTTAACTAAGCCTGTAAATAAAAAACAACTAGCTGAAACTTTAGAACGTTTTTTGTAAAGTATTTATTTTCTAAAAATATAAAAGTAATTTATAATAAAAATAAATTGTTAGTTATATTCTGCTAAAATTCAATAAATATTTATTAAAGGTTTTTTCATGAATCAACTTAACTTACTCAGATATACTGCACTAACAGAAGGTGTATCTTGGTTACTTCTTTTATTTGTTGCTATGCCACTTAAGTATGTGTTTGGTGACCCATCTTATGTAAAAGCAATCGGCATGGCTCATGGAGTTTTATTTATAGTTTTAATAATGCTTCTTTTACAAAATTTGGTTGATGAAGATATAGATAAAAAAGAAGCTATTAAAATATTTATCGCTTCTTTTATTCCATTTGGTACATTTGTAACAGATAGAAGCCTTCGTGAAGCTATAAAAGAAAAAAGTTCTGTAAAAGTGTCTTCTAGTCGTTAACTATGTCAAAATCCATAGGATAGTTAGGAATAAAGACATTTTTATCTATCGTATGGTTTTGTTTTTGATTAGAAAATTTTATTTTTACTTTATTCTCAAACTGATCTAAAAAAGATATTGATTCTATCAAACCATTATTGATTTTTATTGTATAGTTAGTATTATTGTATACAGTTAAAAAGCTATTTTTATCAATTTCTTTTGCTATTTTTATCATTTGAAAAAAATCAAATTCACTTTCAATTCTTCTAATAATAACTTGTTCAATCTCAGGTTCAACTATTGTTGCCTCAAAGTTGTGTATATAAATATTTTTTTCTATAGGTGATAAATATTGCCATGTTGCACTTTTTGGTTTAGAAGCTATAATATGCCCTGTATATCGTAATACTTTGTTCTTTTCATCTGTAATACTTTGAATGAAATCAGCTTCAAAAGTATTGATTTCAAATAGTGAAGCATATGTTTGAGCCATAAACACTAATGTAATTAAAAATAACTTCATAATAATCTCTTTTTTGAAAAATTATACACAAGTAATCGTTTACATATTAATTAATATTAAGCTAATGCGAGGATATTGGTTCATTTATGCCTTTTATTATTTTTACTATGATAAAATTGTTATAATTTCTTAGCACTATATAGTTTATTATATAGTAGCTTTTCATAAGGTTGAAGATGCTACAAGCATTTATGGGTAAGATTTTTGGAACTTCTAATGATCGCGAATTAAAAAAATATAAAAAAAGAGTACAAGAAATAAACTCTTTAGAAAGTAAATATAAAGAGCAAGATGATGACGCGTTAAAAAATAGTTTTAATGAATTAAAGCAAAGTGTACAAAATGGTGAAAAAACTTTAGATGACGTTTTAATAGATTCTTTTGCAATAACAAGAGAAGCGAGTGTAAGAACTTTGGGAATGCGTCACTTTGATGTTCAATTAATAGGTGGTATGGTTCTTCATGAAGGAAGAATTGCTGAAATGAAAACAGGTGAGGGTAAGACACTTGTAGCTACACTGGCGATTACTTTAAATGCTATGACGGGTAAGGGTGTGCATCTAGTTACCGTAAATGATTATTTGGCTAAACGTGATGGTACGGAAATGGGTGCGCTGTATGAATTTTTAGGTTTTAGTGTCGGTATTATTTTAGAAGATATGCATGACCCTGAAGTTAAAAGTAAAGCTTACGATGCTGATATTACATATGGTACAAATAATGAGTTCGGTTTTGATTACCTACGTGATAATATGAGCTATTCAATAGACCAAATGGTTCAAAAAAGAGGGCACAACTTTGTTATAGTCGATGAAGTGGATTCTATTTTAATTGATGAAGCAAGGACACCTTTAATTATATCGGGCCCTGTCAACAAGACTATGGAAGATTACCATATTGCAAATGGTATAGCACTTAAGCTTGAAAAAGACGAACATTTTACTGTTGATGAAAAAGATAAAGTTATTTTAATAACAGAAGAGGGTATAACAAAAGCAGAAGAGTTGTTTAAAGTTGAAAATCTGTATTCTGCGGAAAACTCATCACTACCTCATGCACTAGACCAAGCTTTAAAAGCCAATTATTTATTTGAAAAAGATGTTGATTATGTTGTTAATGATGGTGAAGTTGTCATTGTGGATGAGTTTACAGGTCGTTTAAGTGAAGGGCGTCGTTTTTCTGAAGGTCTGCACCAAGCATTAGAAGCAAAAGAAGGTGTTGATATAAAGGAAGAGACACAAACACTAGCCGATATTACATTTCAAAACTACTTTAGGATGTATGATAAATTATCTGGTATGACCGGTACGGCTGAAACTGAAGCAACAGAGTTTTCTCAAATATACAATCTTGATGTTGTTTCTATTCCAACAAATATCCCTATTGCGCGTAAAGATTTAAATGATTTAATATATAAAACTGAAATTGAAAAGTTTGATTCTGTTATTAAAAAAGTTAAAGAACTTGGAAAAGTAGGACAACCTATCTTAATTGGTACTGCATCTATAGAAAAATCTGAAACACTTCATGAAATACTAAAAAAAGAAAAAATAGCCCATACTGTACTAAATGCAAAAAATCATGAGCAAGAGGGTGAAATAATAAAAAATGCCGGTGCTAAAGGTGCTGTGACAATTGCTACAAATATGGCTGGTCGTGGTGTTGATATTAAAGTTAGTGATGAAGTTAAAGCCCTAGGTGGACTTTATATTGTAGGAACAGAGAGACATGAAAACCGTCGTATAGACAATCAACTTCGTGGTCGTTCAGGTCGTCAAGGTGATGCTGGATGTACACAGTTTTATCTATCTTTAGAAGATAATCTTCTTCGTATATTTGGAAGTGATAAAATTAAGTCTATTATGGAGAGACTTGGTGTCGAAGATGGTGAATATATAGAATCTAAAATGGTTACCCGTGCAGTTGAAAAAGCTCAAAAGAAAGTTGAGAATATGCACTATGAAGGGCGTAAACAAATTGTAGAGTACGATGATGTTGCAAATGAGCAAAGAAAAATCGTTTATAAATTTAGAAACCAACTGTTAAACCCTGAATTTAATATATTTCAAAAAATAGATGAAATAAGAGCTGAATATGTTCAAA
>JAPHSI010000239.1 GCA_026193155.1 Sulfurimonadaceae bacterium
ACCGTCATTTAAGATAATTAAGGCTTTAATCTCATAATTTGGAAATATTATCTCTAACAGTGCTTTTTTCTTTCTAAGCCTCTTTCTTAATTTTAAAACATTTTTAACAAGTGTCATCTCAACAAAATAAAGCTCATTATTCTTTGTAATAAACATAGCATCAAATTCACTTATTTCACGACTTTTCGTTCTATAAACTATCTGTTGTTTTTCACTAATGGAGAGTGTATTTGGATTTGATTTTATTTTATTTTGATGAAAACCTTTTAATACAAATTTTACAATTTCATCATTTTTTTCAGCATACTTTACAAGTTTTTCATAAAGAAAGTTTTCATAAACTTCACCCTCAAAAGAACGATATGAGCTTAAGTATTGAGGTTCTTCTTTATCTATATCACTCTTTATCAAAGATAATAGATGTTTTACATTGTATTCATAATGTAGTAAGTTGTCACCAATATCACTGTCATTTAACTTCTTTATATCTTGAGAAATATTTAGCATTATGCCATTTCACCATTTTTAAAAAAGTTATCTATAACATCTCTATACTCTTTTATATCATTAATTCTATTCACTTCATCTCTAAGTGCTGAAGCACCTCTATATCCTTTTGAATAGGTGTGGGTATGCTTTCTAAATATCGCTACACCACGCTCACCGTAAAAGTCTATAATCTTATCATAGTGTTCCATAACTATTTCATGTTTTAATTCTAAAGCAATATCGCTGCTACCTGACTTTAATTGATGAAATATCCATGGAGCTCCAACAGCACCACGACCTATCATAACTCCATCAGCACCAGTATGTTCTAATACCCATTTAGCTTTTTCATATGAATCAATATCTCCATTTGCTATAACAGGAATCGAGACAGATTCCTTAATCTCTCTAATAGCATCATAATCTACAGGAGCTTTATATTTACCTGCTCGTGTACGTCCGTGAACTGCTATAAAATCAACACCTGTTTCTTCAATTGACTTTGCTATATTGACATGATTTTTATCATTTACACCTAATCGTATTTTCGCAGAGTTCATTGATTTATTTGATGTCTCTTTTATAGAACGAAGTATAGATTTAAGCCTTGGTAAATCATCTAACAGTGCCGAGCCCGAACCATGTCCAAAAACTTTTGGAACAGGACAACCACAGTTTAAATCTATTATATCAATTCCATCTTTTTCATTTAGTATCTCTACAGCACGTCTTGCCATTTCTGGATCATTTGCAGAAATTTGCACCGAATACGGATCTTCTAAGGGGGATTTTTCTAACATATGCAATGTTTTTTTTGAGCCATGTGCTAGAGCATTTGAACTTATCATCTCACTAACCGTAAGATCAGCTCCAAACTTCTTTACAACACTTCTAAACGGCAAATCGGTGAAACCAGCAAGTGGTGCTAATATATATGCTGGTTTATTAAAAGTCATATTTTATACAAATAACTCTATATTATAATTTTTACCACACTCTTTTAAGTCAAGGTATGATTTGAAATTTAAAAACTCATCTTCTTGAGAGATATTTAATATTTCTTTTGCAAGATCAATCATCTCTAAATCAAACAATGTGAATAAGTATGCTTCCATTGCTTCTTCATTTTGTTCACTAAGCATTTCAAATAATTTTATTCTCTGTTCAGGAATCATATGTAAAGACAATGCTTTGGACATTTCAATATAGTCACCAACATCTAGTTCTAAATTTGACAACAATTTTATTAAAGATTCATTAGGGATTTCTAATGTATTTTCATCTGCATTAATTCTAGATAAGATTATAAGCATTGCTTCTTTTGTTATATATTGGCTATAACTTTCAATTGCATATAAAGGTGCCTCTTTAACAAAATCAACATAAACTTTGCGACATAGTTCATCGTTATACTTAACTTTTGAACTTAAGATATCCTCAGCAGAAATTTTTCCATTTTTATACATATTGTTATGATTTATTTTCACTAAGTGATTATTCTCATCTAATGAATACTTTTTTAAATCAACAACATTTCCATTTTTTAAATCCTCCATAATTGAAAGAACTTTATTTATCTTTTCATTTGGAGTATCTGGGCTTAATGAGCCGTCATTCATAAGTTTTGAACTATCTAGCAATGTACCTAAAAGTTCATATCTATCTGTTTTATAGCTATTATGTCTATTTTCTTTAGCTAAAAAAGCGTCTACGATAGAATCAACAAACTTTTCAAAATCTTTATCATATTTTCTTCTATCTAATGTATTTAAAAATGAATAAAAACCCATATGTAACATACTAGCTATATATAAAATTACAAGTGGAGTAACTACTAAGACAGCAATTGACATAGCCGGTAACTGCAATCCGTAAAATTCTATTGCATAAGTTCCTTGGGTTACGAATGCATACACATACCACCCTACTAATATCATCAATAACATTGATGCAATTGTATATCTTTTTAAGTACATTATTTTGGCCTTAACTTGATTTCTCTACTATTTCTCTACAATCAATACAGTATATAGCATGAGGTTTAACTTTTAAACGTTGAAAACCTATAGGGTCTTCACACATTTCACAAATTCCATAACTTTTGTCCGATATTTTACCCAAAGTTACATTAATCTCTTGTAACTCTTTATTTTGTTGTGAGACAATAGCACTTTCAATCATAGAGTTATTACTATTTGAGGCGTGATCACCTTCATCATTTAACTCTTGTCCACTCAATTGACTTAATTCATCGTTCACACCGTTGATATTCTTCTCAATTTGTTCTCTACGACTCTCTAAAATCTCTTTAAAGTAGTTTAATTCGCTCTCTTGCAACTTTCTATCTCTCTTTCTATGTTAATGAAATTCATTTATGGTAAGGATGATTACTCAAAATTGAAAAACTTCTATATATTTGTTCCAATAGAACTGTCTTTGCAATTTTATGACTCATAGTAATTTTTCCTAGACTTATAACTTTATCCGCTTTGTTTAAAAAAGCCTCTTCAAAACCATAAGCTCCACCAATGAAAAATTTAACCGTGATTTTACCATCTAAAAGCTTACTAAATTCATAAGAATCGATTATTTTTCCATCAGGATGTAACAAAATGTTGCAATTTCCATTTATATGGGGTTCTAAAACCTTTGAATACGCTTTTTGAGAAGCTTCTGCAGAAATATTATGAGCTTTCGTTATATCTTTATTAAAAATCTCAATATCTTCAACTTTTGCAAAACGACTTATCATTTTAGTTAATTCTTTATATAAAGGATCATAGGTAGATTTTTCTTTTTTTGCTATAGATATGATATCTATTTTCATTTCAACAATCCACTTCCTATAACTTTATACGATATATTTTCAAAGCTATCTTCTAATTTAACGCCACCTATAACAGCTACGGGATGAATCGACTTTGAAGCTATTTCATCTACTTTATTACCTAGTACAGAACTTATATCTTTTTTTGTAGAAGTATCTCTATATGCACCTAAGCCTATATAATTCAAATCAAGCTCATTAGCTTTTAAGACTTCTTTTTCATTATGCGTAGATATACCTAAAAGTTTATCTTTTTTAATAACGCTTCTTAGTATCTTTACAGCTTTTAAAGCATCTGCATCTATCTCTTTTAAATCTTCTTGACCTAAATGGACTCCGTCACAGAATTCCACAAGTTCATATCTATCATTTACAATCAAAAAGCCATCATAAATTTTTCTAATTTGAATAAGTTGCTGTTTAATAAAAGCTATATCTGAGGTTTTATTTCTATATTGTATGACTTTTGCTTCATGAGAGTTTGCAATTCTTACAAACTCTTCTATGGAGGTATTATTTCTATCTAATAGTTCTTGATCACAAAGAGCGTAAAGTTGCATATAGCGAGTTTTAATTATTGTAGAACATTGAAAGAAGGTCACTCAAAGTTTTTTTGAGATTATTTCTATTTACAACCATATCTATAGAGCCTTTTTCTAATAAGAACTCAGCTCTTTGGAAACCATCAGGAAGTTCTGAACCAATAGTCTGCTCAATTACACGCTGACCTGCAAAACCGATTAATGCACCGGGCTCTGCAATAATAATATCACCTAAAGTAGCAAAGGAAGCAGAAACACCACCCATAGTAGGATCAGTTAAAACTGATATGTATGGAAGATTATGCTTAGCTAATTTTGCTAATGCTGCAGATGTTTTACTCATTTGAAGTAATGAAAATGTACTCTCTTGCATTCTAGCCCCACCGGATGCACTAAGTATAATTACACCTTGTTTCTTCTCAATTGCACGATTAACTGCACGAACAATTTTTTCACCTTCAACTGAACCAAGTGAACCACCCATAAATTTAAAGTCAAAAATCACAACCTGCGCATTCACTCCGTTTAAACTCATCTCACCACTAACAATAGAAGAGTATCTTCCAGTTTTTTCAAAACTTTCTTCTATACGTTTTTTATATGATTTTTTGTCTGTAAATTTTAAAGGATCTACAGGCTTTAAATTGTCATCATATTCTACAAAGCTACCTTCATCAGCAAGAAGTTTAACACGCTCTTTTACACCTATACGAAGATGAAAACCACATTTAGGACATACATAATTTTGATTTTCAACCTCTTTATAATACATTAGGGAATGACAAGATTTACATTTAACCCAGTGAGAAGCGGCTTCATTTTTTACTGGTTGTTTATCAGAGATTTTAGAAAAAATATTTAGTAAGTTCACAAAAAGTCCTTAAAATTATCTATTGATTATGAGTGCGATTATACCAAAATATAGTTAAAATTAAGAAGATTGTGATTTTTTTATCAAAGATAGCACTACTGTGCTACCTAATGTCTACTTTAAAAGTGATTTAGCTATGCTTCTTGCAGCTTCACGTCCATCGTAAGCAGCTGTAACAACAAGATCGGCTCCACGGTAACAATCACCTCCAGCATAGATGCCAGAAGTTGAAGTTTCATGTGTATTTTCATCAATTATAATCTCACCCCATTTATTGATTTCTATACCATTTTCAGCTAAAAATGATGGAACTTCAGTATCAAACCCAAGAGCCATAATAATTACATCAGCATTAACTCTATGCTCACTTCCTTTTTGTTCTTCAACTCTCTGGCGACCAGATTCATCTTTAGCACCAAGACTCATTTTAACAGCTTCTACAGCTATAGCTTTGTTATCATCTAAAATAATTTCTTTAGGAGATGTTAAAAAAGAAAACTCTACACCCTCTTCCATAGCATTTTTGTACTCTTTTTTACTTCCGGGCATATTTTTTTCATCACGACGATATAAACAAGTCACACTTTTTGCACCTTCACGTTTTGAAGTACGAAGACAATCCATAGCAGTATCACCACCACCGATTACAACTACATCTAAATCTTTAAAATCAAATTTTTTATCATAATCTAATTTAAAATTTTTACGTTGTATTGCTGTTAAATATTCCATAGCATTATATACATTTGAAGTATTTTCACCATTTATAGAAGCTCTTTTAGCTTTTGTAGCACCAATACCTATAAACATAGCATCATGAGTATTAGCAATATCAGCAAAATCTATGTCACGACCTACTTCGCAATTTAGTACAAGCTCTAAGCCAGCTTTTTTTAGAAGTTCAACACGTCTTTCAACTATTTTTTTATCAAGTTTAAAATTAGGTATACCATAAGTCAAAAGTCCACCTGCGCGATCACTTCTTTCATACATAGTTACGGCTATACCAGAACGAAGTAGATAAGTAGCTGCACTAAGCCCTGCAGGACCACTACCAATAATAGCTACTTTTTTATCTGTAGTAATTCCTGGATACTCAGGTTCCAATCCTGCTTTAAATCCAGCTTCTGTAATATGAGTTTCAACTGAACCGATTGTAATAGCTCCATGACCGTCATTTAAAGTACAATCACCTTCACATAACTTATCATGAGGACACACACGTCCCATAACTTCCGGAAAAGGTGAAGGTTCATTTGAGAGTTTAAAAGCAAATTCTAAATCTTTTTCACTTACAGCTTTTAACCATTGTGGAATATAATTGTGCAATGGACATTTGTTTAAACAAAATGGGTCTCCACATTGGATACATCTATCACTTTGACTCGCAGCATCACTTTTCTCAAAAACTTCATAAATCTCACCAAAGTCTTTAACACGTTCTACGACTAATCTTTTATTAGGTTCTATTCTTTCTATACTTAAATATTCTCTCATGACTAGTCTCCTTTTTCTATATTTAATGGTAATTTTGTTAGATTTTTAGGTTTAATTAACCAAAAGTTTCTAACTTCAACTCTAAAATTATCAAGTAACTCTTTAGCTCTTTGGCTTCCAGTTTCCACTAAATAGTCTTTTAGGAGTTTTTTAAGGTAGTGTCTTGCTTCATCACCTTCATCAGTATCTATACGAACTGCTTCAACAAGTTCATGGTTTACATTTTCAACAAAAGTATGATCCTCATCATAAACAAAAGACACACCGCCTGTCATACCTGCACCAAAGTTAATTCCTGTACGACCAAGTATAACTACTACACCACCTGTCATGTATTCACAAGCATTATCACCAGTACCTTCTACAACAGCTAAAGCACCAGAGTTACGAACTGCAAAACGTTCACCAACTGCACCAGAGATGTATAGTTTACCACCTGTAGCACCATATAAACAAGTATTACCACCTGCAGAGAACTCTTCGCCTTCATTTTTAGAAGTTATTATAACTTTACCGCCATGCATACCTTTACAAATATAAT
>JAPHSI010000168.1 GCA_026193155.1 Sulfurimonadaceae bacterium
CTAGAATCCCTATCGGGGTTACTTTTAGCTACCTTATTTCAGCACCTATGAATAATGAGATAGCCATAGCTATGCTTTTTGGAATATTTGGTCTTAAAATAACTCTAATATATATAGGTTTTGGTCTTAGTGTCGCTATTTTTGGCGGCTGGTTTATTGGCAAACTAAATGTAGAAAATGATGTATTATTAGATGTTAAATCTATAGATGAGGAACTTGAAGCTGATTTGGTTAAGTTGTCCTTTAAAGAGAGATGTAAAGAAGCATGGGCATATACACTGGATATCTTTAAAAAAATATATATATACGTAATGATAGGAGTCGGTGTCGGTGCATGGATACATGGATATATACCAACAGATTTTATAGCACTATATACAGGTGAAGGAAATCCGTTTGCAGTTATTATAGCTGTATTTATGGGTATCCCAATGTATTCTAATGCAGCAGGTGTTATGCCTTTAGTAGAAGTATTAACAAGTAAAGGGATGCTTTTAGGAACTGCTCTTAGTTTTATGATGGCAGTAACTGCACTTAGTTTACCTGAGGCACTGATACTTAGAAAAATAATTTCGCTTAAACTTATAGGGATATTTTTTGCCATAGTAGGCACCGGAATTATCGCTATAGGTTATCTATTTAATCTCATATTATAAAGGAAAATATATGTTTAAAGTTCAAAATACAAAAAGTGGTGTTAAAGCTACTTTAACAGGTTTTAATACACAAGAGTTGTCTAACAAAATAGATGAATGTAAAAATGGTGAATGCTCATGTTCTTGCAGTCCTGAAATTATGGATAAAATCAAAAATATAGAAGTTGCAGATGAAAATAATGCTACATCTATTACTATAACAGGTGATGTAGACAAAAATGAATTAGAACCGATGATGAAGGAGTGTTTACTATGAAAATAGAAATTTTAGGAACCGGTTGCGCAAAATGTAATCAACTTGAGACAGTTGTAAAAGAGGCTGTTGCAAAGAGTGGAAAATTTGTGCAGATAGAAAAAGTAGATGATGTTATGAAGATTATGGAATATCAAGTTTTAAGTACGCCTGGATTAGTAATTGACGGCAATGTTGTAAGTACCGGAAAAGTCCTAACTGTAGACGAAGTGGCGGCATTTTTAAACTAATATTTAACATAAAAAAATCAATAAAAATCCGTTTAGATTTGTAATGGTTTTTTAGAAAAATACCTTAAGAAAAAAACTATATAATTCTGACAATATTTAAAAAAGTGGAATTATAGTGGAAGAAAATAAGATAGGTTCTAAACAAAAAATTATCATATCTCTTGTTTTGATTTTTACATTCTTTTTTATAGCAATGACAGTTAGTACAACTGTTAACTTTAGAGATTATGGTTTAAAACATGCAGAAGAAAAAGCTGAACTTACAGCAGAAGTTGTAAAAACAGGACTCACGTCTCATATGGTTAACGGTATGATGGACCACCGGGAGTTCTTTTTAAACGAAATAGGAAATCTGCACAATATCAGTGAGCTTTGGCTAGCGCGTTCACCTACAGTTATAAAGCAATACGGTGAAGGTTTCAACAATGAAACACCAAGAGACAATATTGATAAAAGAGTACTCCTAAGTGGAGAAAAAAAATCCCTAACTACAGAAACCCCAAGTAAAAGTTTTTTACGTGTAACTATACCTTTTATCGCATCTGAGTATGGAAATCCAAACTGTATGCAATGCCATAACGCAAACGAAGGGGAAGTCTTAGGTGTTGTTAGTATGATTATGGATACTACGGATATTCGTAGCAGCAGCTTTAAAACTATTCTTTACAATGTCGGTATTACAATACTGGTAATTATTCTTGTTTTTATAGTTATAAATAGATTTATAAAACCATATGTAAGTATTTTTTACTCCATTAAAAATGTTATGCACGAGACATATAGAGGTAACTACGGTGCTAGAGTTAAAGTATATGCTAATCAAGAAAGTGGTTCTGTTGCAAAACTTTTAAACGAAATGCTTCAAAAACTTCAAACTACTTTTGAAGAGTTGGATAAAAAAGTATATATATTTATTAAAAACAAAAACTATGTTAAAGACAGTGACCCTCTAAAGAATATCAATGATACTATTGATAGATTATCTGATATTTACAAATTTAAACAAACTATAGAAAATGATAAAGAGTTAAATGACATCTATGACAGAATAGCATTTATTCTAAGAGAAAAATTTGCTCTAGATGACTTTACCATGACTGAACTTGATGTTACAAACAAAACAAAAAAAATTGTTTATACAGAAAAAAAATCTCACTGCGATATTTTAAACGGTGAATGTAGAGCAGATAGGATACATGCAAGTGTAGATTCAAGTATATTTCCTGCATCTTGTGAAAGATACTTTGAAGATGGAACTGAACATATATGTACACCGTATAGCATCTCAAATGATTTAACATTAATACTGACTATTGTAACTACAAATAAAGAAGATACAGATAGGGTTAGAGCTATTATGAGTGATATAGAAGACTATATTACTACTGCAAGACCTGCAATAGTAAGTAAAAAACTAATGCAGATTTTAAATACTATGGCCAGAGTTGATCAGGTAACCGGTATGTATAACCGAAAGTTCTTGGATGAGTTTGTAGATGTTTCAATCCCTCAAGCTCTGCGTGCTAAAACAAGTTATGCTGTTTTAATGATAGATATAGATTATTTTAAAATGATTAACGATACATATGGACATGATGTAGGGGATGAAGCTATTAGAGTAGTTTCTAAAGTTATAAAAGATCAAATTAGAAAATCTGACATACCTATAAGATACGGTGGGGAAGAGTTTATAGCTCTTCTGTACAACTGTGATAGAGAAAATGTTTTAAAAATAGCAGAAGCGATTAGAATAGAGTTCTCAAAGCAAAAAATACAAGCAAACGGTGAAACCTTTTCCAAAACATTAAGTATAGGTTGTTCTCAATTTCCTTACGATAGTGAAAGTATTTGGAAGTGTATAAAATTTGCAGATATATCTTTATATAAAGCTAAAAAAGATGGAAGAAATCAAGTTATAATGTTTGACAAAGAGATGCTAAACGACTCTGCACTTGGAGATAGTTTTTAATTTAACGTTATATTAGTAATTTATTAGTTATAATTTCGTCTTTAACAGGGGCTGACTTGGTTTCGACGGGACTTAGTAGCTTTTGATTGCATGTCGGACTGAGCACTTCCGTTACACGGCTCAACATTGTTAAACGCAAACAATACAAATTACCGCCCAGCTTTAGCAGTAGCTTAAGTTTTTAACCCCTCGCAAGAGGCGGGCTGCTTCACCTGTTGACTCTAGATAGGCAGGATTCGAAGTATAACCCTAATGTAGATATATTTTGAGTGTGTCTCCACTTAAAATGAACGCTAGAGACTCGCTTAGTGTAGTTTTGCAAGTTGTGTGAAGCTAAGTTAAACTAAACAACTTTTCTAAGCATGTAGAGGTTAAAAGTAGCTGTTTTTCGGACTGGAGTTCGATTCTCCACAGCTCCACCAATCAAAAAAATAATTTCTAAACGTCTTCCTGAGTTTTTACACAATTTTTTCCACTATTTTTTGCTAAATATAGTGCTTTATCAGCTCTGTGTATAACATCACTCATCTCTTCACCCTCTTGTACCTCGGCTACTCCTAGGCTTACACTTACATGACCGATTATATCCACCTTTAAAAGTTCAATTTCAACTCTTAAATCTTCAGCTATTTTTACAGCTCTATTTAAATCTGCAGTCGGCAAGAGTACTATAAACTCTTCACCACCCCATCTAGCTATTATGTCAATATTTCTTAATGCTCCTGAAAGTGTACGTGATACATTAACAAGTGCCTTATCCCCTATATTGTGTCCGAAAGTATCGTTTACACTTTTAAAATTATCTATATCAATTAAAATAAGGGACATACTATTGTGTCTTTGTATCATTGAGGTATATGTTGAATTGTAAAGTTCTGAGAACTTATATCTGTTATAAAGTCCAGTCAAGTTATCTGTGGATGCAATAGTTTCATATTCAATAGTTTTATTTGCTAACATTGAGTTTATTTCACGAAGCTCTTCTTGATACTCTTTTACAAGGGTAGCCCATTTTGAGTATGTCAAAGATATTAAATCTTTTTGTGAGATTACACTTATGACTTTACCATCTTCATCTACTACGACAACTCTTTTATAATGCTTTTTATTTATAAATTCTAAAGCTTCCTTAATAGAAGCATTTTTATCTATAGACTCCACAGGAGAAGACATAAAAGTAGAAACTTCTACATTTAGTTTCTCTTTTTGTTTTATAAGCAACATCAAATCTTTAGTTGTTAAAATACCTACAGGTTTCATATCATCAACGACTAAAACGTGATCTGAAGAACCATCAATAATATCAGATAAAATATTGGAGATAAACGTATCTTTAGAAACAATTTTCATTTTTCTACCAATTTTTAAAAAATCAATTAACCTATAATTATCCATAAGTGTATGTGGGTCAATATGACTTGTAATATCTGTGTGAGTTACCAAACCATAAAGAGAGTTATCCTCATTTACCGCACATATATATTCCATAGGATTGTTTAGGTATTCTATAGTATCTAAGATATTTGCATCTACTAATATTGTTGGAATAATTTCTAAAGATAAACTTTTAAGAGGAAGATTTAAATCAAAATCATCGTTTTGAATTTTTAAAACATCTGTCACGGTTAAGATTTTATATCTTTGAGCATCTTTAACGATTACATTTCTATGGTTATGTTCTATCATAACATCCATTGCTTTAGAAATAGAGTCTGTAATATCTACATGTATAACATCTGTACTAGCTACATCTTTTATTAATGGAAACTTCATAAACAAACCTGATTTTAAATTATTTTTATTTGCTAATTATAAAACAATATGCCAAAACTTCCGTTTAAAATTAATATATTTTCAAGAAATCTTTTAAAGAGTCACTATGAGACTGGTCATGTGTTTTTGAAATATCGAGTAACTTTTTCTTAGCATCTACATGACACTCTCTACAATCTTCAAAAACTTTATGTTCAGGAATTTCCTCTGGATCTAAGTCCTTCTCCTTATGACAAGAAAAACATTTATCTCCACACTCTAAGACAGATTTTTTATTTGGGGAATGGCACTTGATACAACTAAGCATGGAGTTATGCCTAGTATCTGTATCTATACCTTTTATAAGTTTAGGATGACAAGTAAAACAATCACCCATATTTGCATAAACGGATGTTAATAATATAAAAATTATAAGTAAGCTTTTCATGGCAGGATTATAACCAAGTATTATTTACGAAATGCTAACTTTTATCTCATTTTCATGCATATCAAATGCTACTTTTGAGCCCTCTACTATTTTACCTTCTAAGATTAAATCTGCCAGTCTATCTTCAACTATCTCATAAAGTGCACGTTTAAGTGGTCTAGCACCATATACAGGATCAAATCCGGCTTCAGCTATATATGCTTTTGCACTCTCACTTAAGCTTAGTTCTATATCACGCTCACTAACCTTATCTGCAATATCTTTAAAGAAAATATCTACAATTCCTTTGATTTGTTCGCTTCCTAGTTCATTAAATTTTACTATCTCATCTAAACGGTTTATAAACTCTGGTTTAAATGTTGTTTTAACATTTTCTTCTTGAACATTTGAAGTCAAAATAATTATAGTATTTGTAAAATCAACCGTTACACCTTTGTTATCTGTTAAACGACCATCATCTAAAACTTGAAGAAGCATATTAAATACATCTGGATGCGCTTTTTCAACCTCATCAAAAAGTATAACGCTATATGGTTTACGTCTTACAGCCTCTGTAAGTTGACCACCCTCTTCATATCCTACATATCCCGGAGCTGCACCGATTAAACGTGAGACTGCATGTTTTTCCATGTACTCACTCATATCTATACGTATCATTGCATCTTCAGAGTCAAACAAGAACTTAGCTAAAGTTTTAGCAGTTTGAGTTTTACCGACACCGGTCGGTCCTAAGAATAAAAAACTACCTATTGGACGGCTTTTCTCACTTAAACCTGCTTTATTACGTTTAATGGCACGACTAACCGCAAAGGTAGCACTCTCTTGCCCAACTACCTCTTTATCTAGCTCCTCTTTTACATGAAGAACTTTTTGTTTTTCACTCTCTAGCATCTTATTAACAGGTATATTTGTCCATCTTGAGATTATAGATGCTATAGCTTCTTCATCAACATTGTTTTTAAGTAAAGTTCCGGAATCTTGAAGCTGTACCCATTGTTCATTTATTTTTTTCTCTTCTTCAAGTAAAGCTGGAATCTCACCGTATTCTATCTCAGCTGCACGGTTAAACTCTGAGGCAGCTTTAGCACGAGTAGCTTCTGCACGCTTTGATTCAATATCACTCTTTATACTAGAAGTTTTTTCAAAAACCTCTTTCTCAGTTGCAAACTGCGATTCTAATCTTCTTACCTCTTCATCAATATCTGCAAGTTCTTTTGTAATCTCTATTAAACGTTTAGCATTTGACGGTGTATCTTCCATCTTTAATGCCTCTTGTTCTACATGAAGCTCGCTACTTTTACGCTTAGCATTACTTAATACATGAGGTTCACTCTCTATTTGCATCTTAAGCTCGGCTGCAGCCTCGTCAATCAAGTCAATCGCTTTATCAGGTAAGAATCTATCTGCAATATATCTATCACTAAGTTTTGCCGCAGCTACAAGTGCAGAATCCGTGATGCTTACATTGTGGTGAGTCTCTAAACGCTCTTTTATACCGCGTAAAATCTGAAGTGACTGATTTACAGTCGGTTCATCCAAGTTAATCGGCAAGAAACGACGTTGGAGTGCCGCATCTTTTTCAAAGTATTTTCTATACTCTTTTAAAGTTGTCGCACCGATAGTATGAAGTTCACCGCGGGCAAGTGCCGGTTTTAAGATATTTGCAGCGTCCATAGAACCCTCGCTAGCTCCTGCACCTACAATAGTATGAATCTCATCGATAAATAAAATAATATTTCCGCTTTGTTTTACCTCATCGATTACTGCTTTTAATCTGTCTTCAAATTCACCACGGTATTTTGCACCGGCAATAAGTGAGCTCATATCTAGAGCTATAACTTTTTTGTTTTGCAATGAAGTCGGAACTTCATTGTTTGCTATGCGTTGTGCTAGACCTTCTACAAGTGCAGTCTTACCAACACCGGGTTCACCTAAAAGCATCGGGTTGTTTTTAGTTTTACGAATAAGAATCTGCATCATACGCGTAATCTCTTCATCACGTCCTATTACAGGTGAAAGATTACCCTCATGAGCTTCTTTTGTTAAATCTATACCGTATTTATCCAAAGAATCAAAAGTCTCATCTGCACTTTGAGAATCAACTTTTGAACCACCGCGAGATGCCTCTATGTTTTTTGCCAAAGCAGAAATATCTATATATTTTTTTAAAACCCCGTTAAAAGGTTCTGTTTTTAGATTGGCTAATATATAAGTATCTACCGCTAAAAAGCTGTCTCCGTTTTTAGTCATAAGACCTGCACCAGCTTCCAATGTTTGAACAAATGTACGTGAGAGTTTTATATTTTCTTTTGATACCGAAGATGATTTTGAAAGTTTCTCAGAGATACTTCTAACATCCAATTCTATAGCCGTTTTATCTATACTCATTTTGTTAAACATCTGGTTAAGTACAGAGTCAGAATTTGTTAAAAGTGCCCATAAAAAGTGTATTGGTTCTACTTCATTGTTTTTATTGTGTAGAGCTAAAGAGAGAGCAGACTCTATAGCTTCAGTCATATTATGTGTTAGTTTTTCAAAAATATTATTCATTTATAATCCTTTATACTTTAGTATGCATTATTATATCAAGTTGAGTGACTTCATGTCAAGTATGCTAAGTATAATTATTTAGAAAGAAATTAAAATTATATTTTTATGTTCATTTTGAACTCCTTATTAATTGATTGAAAAAGTATAGAATATACTCATTAATACTTTTTAAACTATAATTTAATGAAATATTAACAGGTATATTTTGCTATAATATCACAACAAAAACTTAGGAATTTTTATGTCAAATGTTTATGAAGTTATAAATTCAAGATCATCAAAACGCTCTTTTCTTCCACAACCTGTTGAAAAAAAGATACAAGAAAAAATTTTAAAAGCAGCTGCACAAACACCAAGCGGTGCAAATATGCAACCTTGGGTAACTTATGCTATAAGTGATGCGGATGTATTAAGAAAAGTTGGAGATGCCGTTATAAAAGCTATGGATGCAGGGATTGAAAATGATCAGTTCATACAATACTACCCTGTTAACTGGAAGAACCCTTATAAAAAAAGACGCATAACAACAGGAGCAGGTCTTTATCAACTTATGGGAGTTGAAAGAAAAGATATGCAAACACGTATAGAAATGTGGAAAGACAACTTTAGATGGTTTGGAGCACAAACAGTATTTTTTGTTTTTACCGACAAAGCAAATATAGATGATTCTCAAGGCGTACTTATAGACTGTGGTGCGTATATGCAATCTATTATGTTATTAGCTAAAGAGGAAGGTTTAGATACTTGTCCTCAAGGTTCAACTACCGAATTTGGTCGTATCATTGCACGTGAGCTTGAAGTACCTGATAATTTGGCACTTTTATACAGTATTGTTATCGGTTATGAAAATAAAGAAGCAAAAATAAACACTTATCAGCCAGAGCGTGTCGATCTTTCAGAAAACGTAGTTTTTATTTAAGTACCTACTCAACATACTTTTATTTCCCGTTACCCCGCCGCTATGTATATACAGAACATCTTCATCTGTTTGTTCTATCAAAGCTTCCCACATAGACGGCGAATACAATAAATCAAACTCTATCCCCGCATCTAACACTTTTTTATATATATCTAAAAAGTTTGGATACAGTTTTGCAAAGTGGTATTTCTTTTTTGGTTTTAATATAACTAAATTTTCAGGTAGCTTATCTACAAGTGAGAGCATCTGCATTTTTAAATACTCCACATCACCTACACACGGTGTAGTATATATTATATATTCAGGAAGAGATTTTGCCAAAAAAAGTGCAGTAGTACCTGTTCCGCTTGGAGTAGCTAAAGATTTTACTTCAATATTTTGTTCTCTTATTTCATCTGCTAAGGCTTTTAGTCCTTCCTCTGCTTCATTAACTGCTCCACCTTGGTCTACTATATATGTTTTTTCATCAAGGTTAAATCTTATGTCTGCTATCTCTTGTTTATATCGATTATTATCTATCTCAATATGATTCATACCAAGTTTTATAGCTTCAAAATAGTTTCCGACTTGCTGTTGTTTTTGAGAAGTGGATAAAGGTTTTGTATAATATATAAATTCCCAATTTTTTATATAACACATCTTTGCAATTGCAAGCATCGCATTTGACTGTGTACCACCGTAAGAGATAATTTTATTTAGGTTTTCTTTTGGGGTTTGTAAAAGTTTATGAAGTTTGCGAAATTTATTTCCGCTTAGATGCGGATCGACTAAGTCATCACGTTTTATGTAAAAAACACGTCCATCGATAAGAATTTTATCAATGGGCGTTGCTTTCATAGGATTATTATTTTATAGTAGCTTTATTTTTTAATGCCATCATTTTATTTTGCATTACAGATTTGAATTTTTCCATTTTCAGGCGTTGTTCAATAAAAGGTTTAACCTCTGTAAATGCACGAGTTTTAGATGCTTTTTTATCTTGAAGATAGATAACATGATGTCCAAACTGAGTTTTAACTGGACTTGAGATTGTTCCAACTTTCATAGAAAATACTTCTTTATTGAACTCTGGAACCATTTGACCTTGTGCAAAATAACCTAAATCTCCACCTTTAGGTCCACTAGGTCCTGTTGATTTAGATTTTGCTAAATCAATAAATTTATTTTCTAAAGTTTTTCCCCTAAGACCTTTAAGCTGTTTTACTATATCTTTAGCTTCGCCTTCAGTTTTTACTAAAATATGACGAGCATGAACAGATTCTTTTTCATTAAACTCTTCTTTATTGTCGTCATAATATTTTTTAACTTCTTTGCTAGATACGTTAACTTTATCAAGCTCTCTTTTTTGCCATACTTGAATTGCAAGTTCTTTTTTTACTCTTTCTATCACTGTAGCGTATTCATCTTTGAAAGCTTGTGATTCCATTACGCCTGTTTTTTTAGCGTCTTCAAAAATTAGTTCTTTTGCAACTAACTGCTCAAGTACTTGTGAACGAAGTTGTTGTTGTTTATCTGCCGGAACTTGATTAAATCTACCTTGAGTAGCCTGCATTAATTCAGAATCTACTTCTTGTTGTGTAATCGCTTTACCGTTTACCGTTACCAGTGTATTTGCCAGAGCTAGAGTTGACAATATTGTAAGTGAAGATGCAACTTTAGTTACTAATTTCATATAAATTCCTATTATTTAAAGTAGAAAAATTTTAGTAGTAATTAGATAACAATAAATAAACAAGCTATAATTCCGCCATGAAAAAGGTAAAAAAAGCAACTAAAAAAGAGATTAGCGAGATTCATAAACGCTTTGTTGAGAGATACAGCGATGCAGTTACAGAACTTGATTATAGAAATGCTTATGAGTTAGTAATAGCTGTAGCACTCTCAGCACAATGTACTGATAAACGTGTAAATGTCATAACACCTGCTTTGTTTAAAGCATATCCAGATGCAAAAACACTCGCTGATGCAGATATAGAAGATATAAAAGAGCTTATAAAATCATGCTCGTTTTTTAACAACAAAGCTAAAAACCTTTTAGCTATGGCGAAAACTGTAGTTGAAGAGTTTGAGGGTGAAATACCCATGAACGAAAAAGACTTGCAAAAACTAGCCGGTGTGGGGCAAAAAACAGCAAATGTAGTGATGATAGAGTATACAGGTGCAAATCTAATGGCAGTTGACACTCATGTTTTCAGAGTTTCACATAGACTTGGTCTAAGTGATGATAAGACAGCAATTGCTACGGAAGCAACACTTGTAAAAAAGTTTAAAAATGACCTACATGCACTGCATCAAGGGATGGTTTTATTTGGTCGTTATATATGTAAAGCTAAAAATCCAAAATGTGATGAGTGTTTTTTAACAGATATGTGTAAAACTACTGAAAGCTTTAAGGTATGATATTTGCTTGTAAATGTTTTATGAAAACAACATTACTTCTACTTACATCTATTATATTTTCTATATTTTTAACGGGATGCTTTAATAAACACGGAATCTCTGCAAAATACTACTCAGATTGCAATGAGTATTATGACTTACAAGGTTACTATCATAAAGATTGCGGGAAAGATGACATAATTACTTATGATGAGATAAAAAAAGCTTTTAAAGAAGAGAAAAAAAGCCCTAAAAACAAAAATGTATGGTAGCACCAACATGTAAACTGATGGATGATTTTTTCAAAAATCTTCACAGAAGTTTATGCTAATATGGTGGTGTTCAAAAATAAAAAGATTATTTTATAGCTATAAAAGTAGCAAAATTAGCCCAGCGAAAAACAACTTCGCAGTGGCTAAATCCAGCATTTTTAGCCATCTTGATATTTTCATCTTCAGAGTATGGAACTAACACATTCTCCAATGCTTCACGTTTTTGAGAAATCTCAAATTCACTATAACCTTGTTTCTTTTTAAAATCATAATAGTGTTCTATTAAATCTTTATTTAGTTTAGGATGATGCGATATTACTTTTTCACTAAAGATAAATACACCATCTTTTTTTAATGCATCCGCTATTTTTTTTACAAGTTCTTCACGCACCAAAGGTCTAATAAACTGAAGTGTGTAGCTACTTACAAACACATCTGCTTGCTCATAATCATATTCTAAAATATCTGCATTTAAAAGCTCTATATCTACATTAAAAGCGTGTGCTTTCTTTCTGGCTTGTTCAAGCATTGCATCTGAGTTGTCAAGTCCAACTAGCCTAGCACTAGATAATTGTTTTGCTATAGAGATAAGCAAGGATGCCGTTGAACAGCCAAGGTCATACATAATCCCGCCATTGTCCAAGGCTTTAAGTGCAAAAAACTTTGTCATCTCCTGAGACTGTTCATAAAAAGGTACGCTGCGGTTTAACATATCATCAAATACTGCTGCAACTTCCTCATCAAACTCAAATTGTTTTTTTATAGGTTTTGAAAATACTTTATCATTCATAATGAAATTTTAGCAAAATTACCATATAATCACTACTATATTCACTCGGAGAGATTTATGGAATTTGATATATCCACGTTAATGATGATTTTTTTTATAATATTTATGATAATCAGTATGTGGAAAATATATGCTTTTTTACCAAATAAACAACTTGAAGATGACGATACTACTCCCGAAGCTACAAAAGATTTAATGCATCTAATGTTAAAAGTGATAAAAGAAAACAATGGTGAACTTACAAATGCCGAACTGTTTGAGAAGATGCAGGAAAGTGAGGAGTTTGAAAACCAAAGGTTTTGGAGATTCAATCTAAACAGACTAAACCAACTATTACAAAAATTTTATTTGGAAAATCCAGATGCATCTAGCATCATGGATATATATAAAGTTACTAAAACTTAGTTTCTACCTATTGCATTTAAGTCTTTAAATGCTTCTTCAACTCTAGCTACAAGAGTCTCTTGCCCAGCTCTTAGCCATTTTCTTGGGTCATAATATTTTTTATTTGGTTTATCATCACCTTCTGGATTACCGATTTGTCCCTGAAGATAATCATTGTATTTTTCAGAATAGTTTTTTACACCTTCCCAAGTTGCCCATTGAGTATCTGTATCAATATTCATTTTTATAACACCGTATGAGATAGCTTCCTCAATTTCAGACTTTTCACTACCGCTTCCACCGTGAAATACAAAAAATACAGGTTTAGAATCTTCAGTGTTATATTTATCAGCTATATGTTTTTGAGAGTTATCTAAAATCTTAGGTGTTAGAGTTACATTTCCTGGTTTATATACACCGTGAACATTACCAAATGAAGCTGCAATAGTAAAGTTTGGAGATACTTTACTTAACTCTTCATAAGCATATGCTACTTCTTCAGGTTGCGTATATAAAAGAGCGTTATCTATATTTGTATTATCTACACCGTCTTCTTCACCACCTGTTACACCAAGTTCTATCTCTATATGCATACCTATTTTAGACATTCTCTCAAGATACTCTTTAGATATAGCTATATTTTCTTCTAAAGGCTCTTCTGAGAGATCTAACATATGAGATGAAAAAAGTGGCTTACCATTAGCAGCAAAATACTGTTCACCCGCTTGAATAAGTGCATCTATCCAAGGTAACAGCTTTTTTGCAGCATGATCAGTATGTAATATTACAGGGATACCATAAGCTTCAGCCATCATATGTGTATGTATAGCTCCACTTACAGCTCCGTTAATTGCAGCTACTTCATTCTCATTACTTAAGCCTTTGCCTGCATAATATGAAGCCCCACCATTACTAAACTGAATAATGACAGGAGAATTAACTTTAGCCGCAGCTTCCAATACACCGTTTATAGAATCAGTCGAAACAACATTTACTGCTGGTATAGCAAAACCATTATCTTTTGCATGTTTATATACTTTAAGTACATCATCACCAAAAAGTACACCAGGTTTTACTATATCCAAAATTCCTTTACTCATAAAAACACCTTAAAAAATAATTGTGTAATTATAATATAGAGTTCTTTTAAAACAACTTTCTTAAAATAATATTTTTATGCTAGAATACAAAAAAATATATATAAAGTAATACAATGGATATAACTATAGAAGAATATGCTAAACGGTTTAAGATGTCAAAAGAGATGGTTGCATCAAAAATACGTCA
The DNA here is from genome assembly GCA_026193155.1 of Sulfurimonadaceae bacterium. Lineage (GTDB taxonomy): Bacteria > Campylobacterota > Campylobacteria > Campylobacterales > Sulfurimonadaceae > Sulfurimonas. Next base: position 13,890 of record JAPHSI010000168.1, read on the forward strand.
AAAAAAACTTAATTATACTTCAGAGAACGGTATTGTGCTGATTAGTATTCCAGATGAGGCAGTAGTTACCAAAACAGATGAAGAGATTACTCAGCCGGTTCAAAAAAATATTATGCAAAAAGCGACTGTAGCTACAGTTCTTGGTTTATATAAAAGAGAAAATATATATTTAAAACAAAAGATTGAGCAACTTGAAGCCAAAATAGACAAGTTAATAAATGATAAAGAGCAGATGCTAAGAGATGAGCGTGATAGAATCGAGAGCATCTATACAAACAAAGATGAACAGTTAAAAAACATCTTGGAACTTATTAATGAAAAAATGCTTCATGAAAAACAACAAAACCAAAATCTGTATGAGATAGAACATTCACAAAATAATACTGCTAAAATTGTTGAATTAAAGAGCTATTTAAAAACTCTTGATTTGGAATCTTCGCAAAGAAAAAATATAAAAAGAAGATTTGAAGATGTTTTAAGAGAAGATATAAGAGTAATTGAACAAAATGGAAAAATTTATTTAGATTTTTCAAAATATGACTACAGTGACCTTTTAGCATTATAATATAATCAAAAAAGGGAGGGGAACACTATGGATTCAGTAAAAGTAAAAACAAAAAATATTTCACTCTCTTTAAAGAAATATGCTAAAAGTAATGAAGCTAGCACTGATATAGTTGATTTCACTATTTTAAAAACCCAAACACTTATAAAAACATCTAAAGAAAGAGAATTCGTAGAGTTTAACGAATCAATTAAAGAAAGATATGATACTCAAGAGAAAATGATTGATTTTCATGTTGAGTTCAAACAGATACATACTGTCAAACTTTATGAAAAGCAAAAAAAGCAATATTCTTTAAAATATGAAATAGAATATGATGACTTAATGGTTAATCCAAAAATAATTATAAAAACCGATTCTGATATTCCATATAAGAAAACTACACTAAAAGAGACTTACCTCTGGCTTTTAAAAGAGATTAATAAAATAAAAGCCAAAAATAATATACTAATTCATATTTTTGATGAGAGTTATCTAACAAAGTTAAAGCTATTTACAAAGCACCTTCATGCCGGGAAATTCAAAAAAACCATCAAGCTACCTTTAATTGAAACTATTACTCCAAATATTACAAGAAGAGGTCAATTACTGCTTCATTATGAAAATAAAAAAAATCATCACCAAATTACGGAAGTAGATATCGGAGACTTACTTATAGAGTTTTCAAAACCTAAGTTTGGTAAAAACGGACTAGATGCATTTGGAAATATTATTACCAGTGAAACACAAAAAAACTCTAAAGATTTTGAGTACGATGTAGATGAAGAGACTATTGAAATAAAAGAAGATGAAAATAAAAAACAATATATTGCCAAAACTAAAGGTTATGTAAATTTCTCAAGAAACCTCATGTATATTGATCATACAATTAAAAAAAGAAAATTAAAACGAGTTGAAGAAACACTTTCAGAACACGAAGACAATGATATAAAAGTTATCGTATCTGAAAAAGATTCAACACAAGACAGTATCGGGGAAGGAGTAGAATTAACTAGTGAGACCATACATGTAGAAGGTTTTGTAGGTTCAAACTCTTTGCTAAACGCTACAAACTTAATAGTAGACGGGGCTACTCACCAAAGTTCTCGTCAAAGCGCGAAATACGCAAAAATAAATCGGCACAAGGGTACACTTAGAGCTCATAAAGCTGATATAAAACTGCTTGAAGGCGGTACTGTATATGCAACTACTGTAAATATAGATTCATGTTTAAATGGAACTATATATGCAAAAGATGTCAATATAACAAACGTGAAAAGTAATCTAAAAGTATATGCTTCACACTCAATTAATATTACTCTAGTTAGTGGAGAAGACAATGTATTTAATATCGATTATAGAAAGATACCTATTCTTTCAAAAAAAATAGAATTTATTGAACATGATATAGAAGATTTAAAATATCATCTAGAAGAAGCAAAAAGGCATAATAAATCAAAAGTTGAGGAAATAGAACTAAAACTTAAAAATCTAAAACAAGAGAAAGACACCATATATAATTCTGTTAAAGAAGCATATGTATACGTTGAAAAAGCATTTCGCGGTCTAAACTCCATCATATTTACAACAAGTGATATAAAAGAACTAGTATATAAAACAGAATCAAAAAAATACAAAAAGTTCCATCTTGAAATAGATGAGGAACAAATAACTCTCAAACCTGTAAATATCTCCATAAACTTATAATTTTTTTTTACAAATAATTTTTCAATATTATTTTTATATAAATAACATACGGTTTTCCGTGTTATTTACACATATAATACTATTTATTATTCAATAATATATACATTTCATGCAATTTTATTGATTTATAATACTAATAAATGTTTATTTAAGTATATATTCCGTATACTTTTCCATGCAAATAAATGATCTCTTTAATATTCTTCATAATTCAATAGAATCCCAACATAATGGGAAAAAAATATCTTTAAAAGATATGGCTAATTCTTTTGGAATCTCTATGCGTACATATCAAGACTGGAAGCTTGGACGGGCGAAACCACAAGCCGCTTCCGTTGTTATAAAAATGCTTGGTGAATTAGAAGATGATGAAATCATTAGAGCTGTAAGAAAGATAAATAAACTTCAGGATTAATAATATGGGTATGCTAACGTCAAATGAAAGAGATGCTTTAGAAGATGTTTTTATGTCAATTCACTCTAAAAAAAGTGTATATAACATTTTTAAACATTATAGTGATTTATTGCAAAATTCTATAAAACATGCTAAATTAGGTACTAAAATCGATAAAATTTATAAATTTTTGCATATTTTTAATAAAAAGAAGAAAAATTTAAGCAAATAAATAATAAAGTGTCTTCAGCTGAATCGCTTACCTTAATTGCTATATATCAAGTAGGCAAGCGATTTCGGGAAAATTTTATTAATCCAAGGGTCAATTCATGAATAAAGCTGAGTTTGTAGAACTAGTTCAAGCAAGTGGTGAGTATAAAACTAAAGTAGAAGCTGAAGCAGCAATCAAAGCGTTTACTGAAGCAGTTACATCTGCGCTAGTAAAAAAAGAAGATGTTTCTTTAGTAGGTTTCGGTAGCTTTTCTGCAGCATTACAAAAAGGTAAAAGCGGTAAAGTTCCAGGTACAGATAAAACTTATACAACTCAAGATAAAATGGTTCCAAAATTTAAAGCTGGTAAAGGTCTTAAAGACCGCGTTGCAGCTGGTAAATAATTTTTTAAGTTGTCGCTTTTGCGACAACTTGCCTTTCAATTCTTATTTTAAATGAAAAACAATCTCTTTTCATTACTCTTTAAAAAAAAATCTCAAAAAAATAAATTAATTATACCAGACTCTATATTACTTAAAAAACTGAAGTCAGTATGTAAAAAAAACAACTATAAAGTTTTAGAAAACATTACCTTATTCCATCATTCAAACAAAATGGATGTACCTTTAATGATTATAGATCCAAAACGCGGAATATATATATTTGAATACAAAGATTGGACATATAATGATTTAACGAATTATGAAATAAAAAAATCTCATAATAATGAACAATCTAAAAATACTTTAGCTTATGAAAAAATCAATACCTTTATCAATTTAAAATTTAATGAAATATTACATAATGATTGTGTTGATATTTTCAACTTTTTATTAACTGAAAACTTAAGTTTTGACGACTATGAACATCTAAATGAAGAAAAGAAAAATTTACTTCCACATAACAAAGTCATATTTTGTGATAATGATGAAATAGATATACAAAAAAAGCTTAATAACTCAAAAGATATAGATAATAGTCTTCCTGAAGTAGATTTTATAATTGCAAATCTTCTGACTCAATATTTGGTTTTAGATAAGAAAAATATTTATTTTGCTACAAATGAACAAAGAGCATATATTGACGATGTATTTAATTATAGTGAATCAAATACTATAATGAGTCTAAACGGTTTAGCTTCATCTGGAAAAACCACTACACTTATTTTAAGAGCGATATATTTAAAATTATTATCTGAAGAAAATAGCGTTACAATTATTGAACCAACTAAACTTAGTTGTGATATTGTTAGACAATATATATTAGAGTTAATTGAATACTCTATTGTCAATGTAGACGCTACAACTATAAATGTTTACACTCCTGAAGAATTTTTAAGCACCAAAACAACAACTCATATTTTTTGTGATGATACCACTCTTATAGAGGAAAATTTATTACAAAAAATTATCTCAAAATCTGCCAAATCAATATTAACCTTGGTTAATCCAACGTACAGATATGAGCACTATTATAAACTCACAAAAAGTTTTCATAAAAAAATTGATATAGAACTAATCAAAAGAGACCCCTTCAAAAAAGCTATTGAACTAATACTAGATTACTCAAAAAATGATATTAAGAAAAAAGTTTCATGCATATCTTGTGAAAAATCTAGAGAAGATCTTGAAAAAGAATTAAAACCTTTGAATAACACTGAGATTGTCTTTATAGATGGTTCAAAAAACTTAATTGATCAAACACAAGGCTCTGTAATTATTAGTGATTATAAGAATATGAGTACTTTAAGAAGTGATATAATAATACTCTTGGATGTATGTAAAATTATACAAGAAGAGCTAAGTTATGCAATAAACTTGGCAAATAAAAAGGTTTATATACTTTATAATGAAGATTGTCAAAGTATAATAACTCTAAAAAAAATATTTAATAAGGAATAAAATGAAAAAACTCACTTTAGTACTATTGATATTATTATCGATAAACCTATATGCAAAGAATCTAATAGCCATATTAGAGACAACACAAGGTAAAATTGAACTTGAACTATACCCGGATGTTGCACCTCTTGCAGTTGAAAACTTTACAACCCATATAAAAAACGGTTATTACAATGGAATCGCTTTTCATAGAATAATCCAAAACTTTATGATTCAAGGTGGTGATCCTACTGAGAGCGGTCGTGGAGGAAAAAGTATTTGGGGCAAAAGTTTTAAAGATGAGTTTAAAGATAAAACTTTTGATAGAATCGGTATATTAGCTATGGCAAATGCAGGTCCACACACAAACGGTAGTCAGTTTTTTATTACAACTGCACTGACACCATGGTTAAATGGTAGACATACAATTTTTGGTCAAGCACTGCCTAGTTCTATGGATACACTTAAAAAACTAAATAATGTGGCAACATCCGGAAGACGTGGTGGGGATAGACCTCTTGAGAGACAAGAAATAATTAAAGCTTACATAAAGCAATAACCTTTATTTTAGCTTTGTAACCGTTTTGTAATCTTTATAAAGATATAATCACAAAATTTTTTTAGGGGTCATAGTCATGGAAATGGAGACAATGGATAAACTTGAGAGAAAAGCTCTCAAGAAAAGTGGAACAGACTTATCAAGATTAGGATTTGCTCTTTTCTTTATGATTGCTGTACTAACATTCAGTTTTTTAAACAGCGGTGGTGTCTCAAATAACCTATTTTTAGCTGTAGCAGCACTTATTGGTGCTTATATGGCTATGAATATAGGTGCAAATGATGTAGCTAACAATGTTGGACCTGCTGTAGGCTCAAAAGCTATGACTTTAACAATGGCTATTATAATTGCTGCCGTATTTGAAGCAGCCGGTGCTATTATAGCCGGTGGAGAAGTTGTTAAAACTATTAAAAAAGGGATTATTGACATCTCTGCTTTTGGAGGTAATGCCGATCCCTTTATCTGGGCTATGATGGCGGCTCTTTTAGCTGCTGCACTATGGCTTAACTTTGCAACAGCAATGCGAGCACCTGTTTCAACTACACACTCAATTGTAGGTGGTGTTATGGGTGCAGGTATTGCAGCAGCCGGTTTTAGCATTGTATCTTGGAGTACAATGGGTAAGATTGCAGCTTCATGGATTATATCACCTGTACTTGGCGGTGTTATAGCTGCAGCTTTTCTTTATGCAATCAAAAAAACAATAGTATTTAAAGAAGATAAGGTGAGCTCGGCTAAAAAAAATGTACCTGTGTTTGTTGCACTTATGGCATGGGCGTTTGTAACTTACCTAACACTAAAAGGTCTTAAAAAAATATGGCCTGATATTGTTGAAATGTTGAATATGATACCTTTAGTATCTATTGAGATGACAAAAAAACCTTCATTTTTGACAGCTCTAATATTAGGTGCAGTTTTTGCGATTTTTGTTTTTATAATTGTCAAAAACAAACTTGCGAAAAACACTTCAGTTCTAGAAAACAACAAAGCAAGTGTAAACACACTTTTTACGATTCCTCTTGTATTTGCAGCAGCACTTTTAAGTTTTGCCCATGGTGCGAATGATGTAGCAAATGCAATCGGACCTTTGGCAGCTATTAACGATGCCGTTGTAAATGGTGGAATATCTTCCAAAGCCTCAATCCCTTTTTGGGTAATGGCTGTAGGAGCAATCGGTATTGCGATAGGACTTGCCCTATATGGACCTAAACTTATCAAAACAGTTGGAAGTGAAATAACAGAACTTGATCAAATAAGAGCGTTTTCTATTGCCATGGCTGCAGCTATTACAGTTATCATAGCTTCACAGCTTGGACTTCCTGTTAGCTCTACCCACATTGCTATCGGTGGTGTATTTGGTGTTGGTTTCTTAAGAGAATGGTTGCATCTAAATAAAGACGAAAAGCATAATTTAGAAGAAGAACTTGAAATATTGGAAGATGAAACTCAAACACTTAAAGCATATAAATCTGAACTTAAAACCTTAGATGCAAAAAGTGATAAATCTCCTGAAGATTTTGAAAGAATTACAATACTTTACAAGATGATTAGTGATGAAAAAGCACTTATCAAATCTACTAAAAAAATCATCAAAAAAACTGAAAAAATTCAGTATGTTAAAAGAGACGCTATTAAAAAAATAATCGCAGCTTGGCTTATAACAGTTCCTGCTGCAGCTGTGTTAGCGGCAATGTTGTTTTTTACAATTAAAGGTATAATGATATAATTATATTATTCTCATATGTTCTCAGTTTACCTCATGAGAGCATATACCTTAATATGCTACAATCTTCTCCATGAAAAATAAAATAAAAAAATATATTAAAGAAGTTATGCTCTTTACAGTAGTTATGATTATTTTTGCAAATATCATTAGTTATTATAAATCTACAGACCTAAATAAAAATGTATTAGATATAAATTATCCATACGATAAATCTAAACCTATTCTCATACATATTTGGGCTTCTTGGTGTCCTACATGTAAGTTTGAAGCTTCAAATATACAAACTATCTCAAAAGATTATCAAGTTCTTACTTTTATTGTTAAATCAGGCACGGATGCAGAAGTTAAAGATTATATGAAAAAAAATAGTTTAGACTTCAATACTGTTAATGACGAAGATGGATTTTTTGCCAGAAAATTCAATGTAGGTGCATACCCAACTACTCTAATATACAATGAAAAACAAAAGTTAATATTTAGTGAAGTCGGATATACAAGTACACTTGGTTTAAAGCTTAGAATGTGGTATTCTAGTATTTAGTCTTTAACATGATTTTTAACTCTTTAACCTCTTTTATTAAAGCTAAAATCTGCTCGTTTGTATTTATCTCACTAACATGAACTTCATCAATAATATGTGAATTTTCATCCTTGTTTATCTCTGCCATTGCATCTACAACTATGGCTACAATAAGGTTAATCATAACAAATGTAACTAAAAATATAAACGGTACGAAAAACACCCAAGCAAGTGGATAAACTTCCATAACAGGACGAACAATACCCATAGACCATGATTCAAGTGTCATAATTTGAAACAAAGTATAAAAAGAAGCTCCTAGTGTACCAAACCATTCGGGAAACTTCTCACCATATAATTGCGTAGCCATAATTGCAAATATATAAAAAAATAAACTCATAAGGGCTGCAATAGATATCATACCGGGAATAACACTTATCAGCGCACTTACAATTTTACGCATCTGCGGTACAACCGTTATAAGTCTAAAAAGCCTTAAAACTCTTAATATTCTAAATATCTCAAAACCTGCATTGCTTGGTACTAATGATATTGCGACTATTAAAAAGTCAAAAATACTCCATGGGTCTTTAAAAAAAGAAACTCTGTGAGCATAGATGCGAAGTAATATTTCTATGGTAAATATAGATATTACAAACATATCAAATAGTTCTATAAAACTACTATAACTCAGCATAAAGTTCTTTGATGTTTCAAGTCCCATCGTAATACCGTTTAGTATTATTAAACCTATAATAAAATTTTGAAACTTTGAGCTATCAACAAAAGTTTTAACAATTGTATACATATTTACATCCTAAAATTTTTTGGAATATTAGCAAAAAAAATGAAATGAAAGATATGTAAAAATATTTTGATTAAAATTAAAAGGAAGGGTTAAAAATCAAAGGACTAGCCTTTGATTTTTACTTTGTAAGCTTTATCGGATAAAGGTACCCAAGGACGCTTAATATGTTGTGGACGACGTAATTTATCATTCTCATCTAGAGGACGAGTTAAGTCATCTCTCCATCCTTGGTAAATTTTGAAGTTATTTTCATAATTTACATAGATATCACCTATCTTATCTCCCGGTTGAGATGGTTCAAGGATAACCTTTTGATGCCAACAATGCATACCTGAGATTGGATCCGGATGAGCAGCAGCTACGGCATTTTGCCATGAACCACTTAATCCATCCCACCAGATATTTCCGCTGTCACGATTATATTCTGCGAATCTCTCTGTATGGAAAGGCGTAATACCCTTAGTATATTTAAGTTTACCCTCTTTTCCATCCATAGACAACTCAGCAGTTGGTACACCAAAGCTGTTTAGTCCACTTGTTCCGTCATAATCTTCAATCTTAATTTGACCTGCACTACTACCTGCATTTTTAGGTGAGTGAGCCATAAATTTAGGATCAGTCATATCACGTTTGATTGGCTGAGAATCAACTTTACCATCTGTTACACCGTTTGGAATTGAAACAGAGTTAACTAGTTTCCATCTACCACCGTGGTGTGAACAAGCAAGAGTTCCAGGAAGTACACCTTCAGTAGGGACAGCCATAGCTACAAAGTAACCAGACTCTAATCCTGTTACAGAATCCACTATTCTAACACGGATAGAATCACCACGTTTAAAACCTTGACGCTTAGCATCAGGTGTTGAGATCCAAATTGGATCATGGTTTTGCGAGATCTCCATTAAATGCTTAGAGTTAGCAGAACGTGTATGAATATTGTACGGTAATCTAAATACCGTATTTAATGCATACGAGTTTTTCTCTGTCATATAAGAGTGATCTACATGAGATACGATGTGTTTCATCTCTTTTTTCTCTTTTGGAGTTCTTGGATAGAATGGAATTGCATATTCTGGCCATTTCCAATCATCAGCTAACCACTCACAGAAGAAGTCAAGTTTCTTATCTAATGTTGCGAAACCTTCCATTTTCTTACCGTCTATCTCAATACCGATAGATTTTTTCTTACCATGGCTATGAGCAGTCATTACACCTGTACGTTTATCTGTATGTACATGTTTCTTCTCATATTTATGACCGTGAGAGATGTAGTGTTTACCATCGTCTTTAATCTCTTTTTCTTGTGCAGAATAGATTTTGTTCTCTTCCATCCATGCACCATGGTCACGCATATACTCATATACAGGGAATTCAGCATTTTTATATCTGGAATCTGCTGTAGCTGTAGCTTTAAGATTTGGTAAGTTATCACCAAATGCCGCATCATACCATTCTGCGATAGTAACAGGTTTACCAGGTGTCTTTTTAGACTCCCACATTTTCTTGATACCAAGTTTTCCGCTTGGATCGATATAGTTAACACACATGTCAAACCAGAACTCATTTTCTTCCCAAACCTCACCAAGACCTGCTTTAATGTGAGCTTCAAGAGTTGCACGAGCAGGATTGTTTGGCTTCCATCCGGCTTTTTCCAATGCCACACGCATTACAGGCTGACGGAATGATGTCCAACGAGCAGGCATAGTAGCTTCAGAGTGTTGGTCATGTCTCTCACCTGCTAAACCAACAGGAAGAACATAATCAACATACCAGTTAGTTTCAGACCATACTGGAGATAAGTTAAATGTTAACTCCATTTTTGATTCATCTTTAATAGTGTCAATCCAACGGAATCCATCCGGATTAATCCAAACAGGATTATACATACGAGGAATCCATACTGAAAGTTTTTGAGGTACGTTTAGACCTTTGTCAATCCATTTTTGCTGCCATTTTGTATCCGCTAACAAGTGAGGAAGTAAAAATGACATCTCATATGTCGACAGTGGCCATTCAGGCGGCCAAGTAAGTTCATTATAAACATCAACTTTAGGAATGTTAGAACCACGTTTCCCTTGACCTACAGTTGCAGAACCACCTTTACCAGCTACAGATATAACATGGAAGTGGTGGAAGAATGTACCACCTTCAGGTCCTATAGCACCACGAAGTGCTAATGGTAAGAAACCTGTACGACCACTCATCCAACCACCACGATTACCCGCAGCTGTTGCACGCCAGAAGTAAGTTGAAACTGAAGTACCAGCCCATATAAACATATCATATAACTCTTCAAGTTTATATGCAGGTACACGTGTCTCTTTAGCAACGTGTTCTAATGTATAAGGTTGATATAGTTCAGTAATAGTGTCCAAAAATGCATCAAAAGTATTTTTCTTAGGAGCCTCTTTGATATAACCTTTTTCTACCATATATTTTAGGTAGTCTTTGTTATCCATCATAACTTCCCAGTTTAGCCATTTTTTAACAAATGCTTTATCAACTTTACCTTCGTTTAGAATTCTTTGAGCAAGGTATAGATAGATTAATGGCTCAGTTCCAGGCCAAGCAGCTATCCACATATCAGCCATACCTGCAGAATTTGACATACGTGGATCCATAACTACAAGTTTTGCACCCTTAGCTCTTGCATCTGCAATGAATGAAGCTGATTGTTGGAAGTAGTGACCGGCATCAGCAGCGTGAGAAGAGTTAAGGAAGATTAACTTCGCATTAGCCCAATCCGGAGAACTTCTATCATCATTAGCCCACTGAATAGTTGGAGTACGACCACCAGATGAACAAATGTTAGTATGTGAGTTAAATGCATCACAACCTAATGTATGCCATACTTTACCTGTAAAACCATTCTCATTTGGACGACCAACATGGAACATTACAGATTTTTTAGAAAGTTCATCACCATGTGCAAGTGTATCTCCCATCTTCTTACCGATAGTAGTCATTGCTTCATCCCAAGTAGTACGTACCCATTTACCTTCACCACGAGCAGAACCCGGAGCACGTTTAAGCGGGAACGCTATACGATCTGGATCATACATTTGAGATTGTGTAGCATAACCTTTTGCACAGTTACGTCCACGAGAACCTGGATGTAGTGGATTACCCATATACTTCTTAACTGTAAAAGTTTTCTTATCAATCCATGCTGTTAAACCACAAGAAGCCTCACAGTTTGAACAAGCAGTAGGTACAATAGTATAATCGTGTGCTTCAATACCATCAGGGTTTGAATCACTTTTAACACCGTGACGATCAATACCACCACGTTTCCAATCTTCACCGCTTAACTCAGAAAAACTACCCCACTCTTCCATTGGTGGATAAAAAGATAATGAATCCGGAGTGTTAGTAAATTTTGAGTCGTTTACAGACTCGGCAATTGCATCTGTTGTGAATACACCTTTTGCAATAGCAGCACCTGCAACAGAAAATGCAGCGCCTTTTAAAAATGTTCTTCTACTTTGTAAATACATTTATATTTTCTCCTTAACTCATTGGTAATAATTGTGGAATCATTAGCCAAACATGTTTAACTACCCACAGACCTGCTAATGCTAAAATTGCAGCAAGCTTTAAAATACTAGCACTATTATTAGTTCTAGCTAATAGAATAAGTCCCATTGGGATTAAATATGCAACCCACTGAC
>JAPHSI010000177.1 GCA_026193155.1 Sulfurimonadaceae bacterium
TCTAATCCCAAATCACACTTACACCATACTCAGAGTTTAAAGTTATATGTTTGTTATAGTAAGTTTTTTTACCATACTTTTTGCTAAGCAGTTCAACCTCTATTGATTCATCATTTAGTAAATCTTTCATATCTTTATAGCTAAGCCATTTCCCATATCGTGCTAGTGAGTTTTGCCATACTCTAAAATCACAACTCGCATCTTGAGTTAGTTCAAACATTTCACCGTCTTCAGTTTTCCAATGAGCGTTTGAGCAAGCATAAAGTTTAACTTTCTTTCCGTTGACTTCTTTATCTCTGACTTCAATCTTTCCGTCGTTACAATACGGACATTTTCCTAAAATCATCTTATATCCTTTAACATTGTCAGTTCTAACATAATTTTTGCATAAAAAACTATTCATCATAAATAATATGTCAAATTGCAAAATAATATTTACAAAAAATTCTTGACAATAGAAAATATTTGCAATATACTTGCGGACTCAAATATATTGCAAGGAAATTCAATGGATAATAATTTAGATTTAATTTTCAAAATATCAACCATTAACTCAAAGATTATAAAAAATATAGATTCACAACTAAGCATCCATGGTATAACTTATTCAGAATTTTTAGTCATGCATCAACTTAGCTTAAGTGCTGCAAAAACTATGAGAAGAATTGACTTGGCTGATAAAGTAGGTATGAGTGCTTCAGGAATCACTAGACTACTCAATCCTATGGAAAAAATTAAAATCGTTAAAAAAGAGATAAACGCAAGAGATGCAAGGGTAAGTTTCGTAAAGATTACTACTGCAGGGGAAGAGCTTTACAACAATGCTCTTAAAAGTGTCGAACTGTGTTCAAAAGAGTTTTTTGAAGATCTGAATAACAATGATATTGTAAAGTTTCTTGAAATACTTAAGAAGATAAGATAAAGGATATATAATATGTCACATTTGAACCATAATAAAAAGCACCCTATGGTAATGCCTGATGGAACAATTATAGAGCAGGTAGTTCATTTAAAAGAAGTGATTGATCATCCATCTATTGAAATAGGAGAATTCAGCTATTACCACAATTTTGATATACTGGAAAATTACGAGAGCTATCTTGCTCCATATCTATTTCCACTTAGTCCGGACAAACTAATAATAGGCAAATTTGTACAAATTGCTCACGGTGTCAGATTTATAACAAACTCTGCCAACCATAAAATGAAAGCTTTCTCAACCTACCCTTTTATGAATTTTATGATGACGGATAAAACTACCTCTGAAGATATAGTAAAAATGTTTGAAGAATCACAAAATGCAGCTGATACAGTAGTCGGAAATGACGTATGGATAGGAATAGATGCTACTATAATGCCGAGCGTAAAAATAGGTGACGGTGCTATAATAGGTGCAAAATCCGTTGTTACAAAGAATGTAGAACCCTATACAATAGTAGCCGGGAATCCCGCAAAAGTAATAAAAAGAAGATTTGATGATGATACTGTTGAAAAATTATTAAAAATAAAATGGTGGGAGTGGGATATTAAAACGATAGAAAAAAATATAGGTGCGATAACAGGTAATGATATAGAAGCCTTAAGTGATATTGCAAATTTTTGCTAAAATTCGTATATGAATAATTATGAAGAAAAATTTACAAAAGCCATAGAAAACACATTTTTTAAAAAGCTTTCATTAGATGAACAAGACTTTATCAAAGAAAAAGCAAAAGAATTTAAATTTTCACACCAAGACATAAAACAGATTATAGATATTAGCAGGGATTTAACCTTATGGGATGAAGGAAATATTATAGATATTTTTCCATCTTATGAGCACAAAAAAGCAATACTGCAAAAAATAAAAAAAGAGTATGAGTTACTAAAAAACAAGGCTAACTCATACAATGAATTTACACCTCATAATATTAGTAGTGAACAAAAGTTCACATTTAAAGTACAAGAGAAGAAGGGGTTTGGTTTGGGACTTTGTCCTGTAGCATCTGAGAAGACAAGGTGCTGTAATCTTCTTACCCTAGATGCAGTAGAGAGCTGTGGATTTGACTGTTCTTACTGTTCAATTCAAAGTTTTTACAATCAAAATACTATTACTTTTGACAGTAAATTTGCAGAAAAACTAAAAAACCTTCAGCTTGAAAAAAATAAAACTTATCATATCGGAACAGGTCAGAGTTCAGATTCACTTATGTTTGGAAACCGAGAAGGTGTCTTAGATGCTCTTTTTGATTTTGCTAAAAACAATCCAAATGTGATTTTAGAGTTTAAGACAAAGTCAGACAATATAAAATACTTTTTAGAAAACGATGTACCAAAAAATATAATAGTTACTTGGAGTTTAAATACCCAAACTATCATAGATAATGAAGAACACCTAACTGCATCTTTAGATAAGCGAATTTTAAGTGCTAGAAGACTTGCTGACAAAGGAGTTAAAGTCGGTTTTCACTTTCATCCGATAGTAGAATATGAAGGTTACCTTGATGAGTATCAAAGAGTTTATGAAAAGCTTTTAGTACAATTTCGCCCAGATGAAGTTGTTTTAGTTAGTTTTGGTACTTTAACATTTATTAAACCTGTTATTAAACAATTACGTGGGCGTGATTTTAAAACCAAAATCACCCAAATCCCCCACATAGATGCAAGTGGAAAGACATCTTATCCCGAAAGTACCAAAATAGATATGTTTAAATCCGCATATGAAGCATTTAAACCATGGCAAAGCGGTGAAGATAAAGTGTTTTTTTATATGTGTATGGAACCGCATGAACTATGGCAAAAATGCTTTGGGTATAACTATTCTACGAACAATGACTTTGAACGTGCTATGCTGAGTGCATATGCCAAAAAACTAGATATGGAGTTTTTATTATGACTTTTTCAGAAAAAAAACCGACAAATAAAAAACAAAATTATTTTTTATCACAAGTTCACCAGCCATTTTTTACTTTGGGAGTTTCAAGTGCAATCATAATGATGCTTGTGTTTGCTTTGGGCTATAAAGGTGTACTTACCCTTAGTGTAGATGCACTTTTTTTTCATGTATATTCACTTATATTTATTGTATTTATAAATGTGTTTACAGGATTTTTATTTACAACATATCCTAAATATACAGGGATGCCAAATGTAGAGGATTCTTTTTATAAAAA
>JAPHSI010000163.1 GCA_026193155.1 Sulfurimonadaceae bacterium
AAATAAAATTTTAAATCATAAAAACACTATCAATCTTAAAATTAATGACGAACAATATAAAGAAGTTGTTAACATGGGAATAAACAAAAAAGCTCCCTTTATTAAGGACAAAAATTCTGTAGCAGATGCTGTTATAGTTTGTGCATTTAAAGGCTTTGCTCAAACAAATAATGGTGAATGCATTCTAGTTACTGAAAATAAATCTGATTTTTCTGATGTTAAAGATGAAAGAGAAATACACCCTGAAATAAGAGCATATATTGATTGTGAATTTGATTATTCAATAAATATTGCAGATGTGATTAATCAAATTGAGCCAGAGTCTGTTTCTGAAGAAGTAGTAGAGGTTGTAAAAGCAACAATTAGCCAAAAAGTTTGTGTGGAGCACGACTTTCAAGATGGATGCTGGCGTCCATCTCGTTACGGTGGTCTTACATGGCATAAAATTTGTCAGAAATGTGGATTATATTTTGATACAGGTGAAGCATTTGATTAATAAAATACCTAACAAACTGTCGCACACCAAACATTAAGTATAGGAGGATTTATTTGGATAAGATTTATCAACATATTGGTGAATACGTAGTTTCATTTCAATGGTTAGAAAATAAAATCAGAACTATTGGATGGTTTATTTTAGACCCAAATAATGAAAATCATCCGCAGAAAGAATTACGCGAGGAGAACACATCTAAACTTTTTAAAAAGTTTGAAGAATTATTTTTGGAAGCTTTACCAAAATGTAACCTACCATTTGATTTAGAAAATGATTTTCGTTCTTCTCTTAAAACAAATAGTGAATTATTTCAAAAAATAAGAAAAGCTCGTAATGATATTTTACATTCAGCCTACTTGGAACTAAAAGCAGGTAGTGATATAATGGGAATAATGAAAAGCAATCCAAAGCTTAACGATAGTGAAATGTTAACTGAAAAATCATTTAATAAAGAAATTAAAAATATGGCTGAATTTGCTTTATTTCTAAATAGATGTCATATGCAACTTATACAGAGGTATAAATTACCTAACAAAAACGAGGAGACGCAATAATTTACCTACGGAAAATTATCGCTGGAGAGAACACTCTTCCCACTCTCTCATATCAGTACCGCATACTACGTATGCTTTACTGCTACTCAGAGTGTCGCTCGGCTTGACCGTTATGCCAACATAGGAAAATAATATTAAAGTAACAGAGATACCTTTTGTAAGCCATATTGGAATTACAGACGAAGAAGAGAACCTAGCATTGGATTTTCAAGACTATATACTAAACCACATTAAAACAATTCATGCAAGTGCTCAATTTGCTTTAGCAGAAACACAAAGTGGAATACATCTCCAAAGACTCTTTCCAGAGCTTGAAGAAAAAGTTGTACCTGTTTTAAGAGATGCACAAATGAAGTATAAAAAACCAGCAGTTGAAAAATTTAAAACACAATTTGAAAAAAAAGGCAGAGGATCTCTTCAAAATGCTACATGATGGTCTTAAAGAGTTTGACGATTATACTATTTACGGTCAAAGTGAAGGCAGTAGTAGCATAGGTATTTTATCTATCAATTTTCATGGAGTCACACCTTTTGACCTGTGTGAAAAGCTCTCTCAAAACTTTGGAATACAAACACGTGCAGGCTGTAGTTGTGCAGGACCATATGGACATGACTTGTTTGGGATATCAAAAGTTGAATCCAAAGATGAAAAACCTAGTTGGTTAAGGATAAGTGTGAACTATACACATACTAAAGAGAGTGTAAACAACTTGCTTTTTGCACTTAAGAAATCAGTACAAGAACTTAGGTCTGTCTAGTATGTTATAATTTCATAAACAAAAAAGGAATATTGCCATGTGGATATTAAGCTAAAAGTACTCGAGGAAATTTTAAAACTTCATCCTTGAGAACTCCCCTACTCATATCAAGGATACACATGCAATCTTTACAACTAAAAAACATATACTTTAAATACCCTGCTTCCGCTAACTATATTTTTCAAGGCTTGAGTCTTGAACTATATAAAGGCTGGAACGGGCTTATCGGCACGAACGGTGCAGGAAAAACTACCCTTTTAAAACTCATAACTAAAGAGTTAAAGCCTGATGGTGGTAGAGTTTTAAACGATCTTGTAACGGCTTACTGCTCCCAATCTACCGAAATACCTCCAAATAACGCCAAAGAGTTTTTCAACTCTTATGAGAGCAAAGCATTTAAACTGAAAAATCTTTTAGAGATTGAGGATGATTGGCTATACAGATGGGAGAGCCTAAGTCACGGTGAGAGAAAAAGAATACAGATCGCTGAAGCTCTTTTTAGAGAACCGGATGTTCTCATAGTAGATGAGCCTACGAACCATCTAGATATCCAAACTAAAGAGAAACTCTTTAAAGCTCTGCAGAGTTATGATGGAATCGGGATATTAGTAAGTCATGACAGAGAACTACTTGATCTTTTGTGTACTAAGACATTTGTTTTAAAAAACGGATCACTTACAAAGATAAAGTCAAACTTTTCAACTGCGCTCAGAGAGTTAGACTTTATAAAGAACTTCCAAAAAGAGCAAAAACAAAAACAGGAAAAGACTCTTAAAAAAATAGATAAACAAATACAGTCTGCTAAAGAAGATGTATCTCGCTCAAAAGCTAGACTCTCACTTAAAAATGTTGACAAAAAAGACAGCGATGCAAAGGCAAAAGTATACCTTGCAAAGATCACTTCTAAAAACAAGTATGAAGGTCAAGCAGTAAAGAGTGCTACATCAAAGAAAGAGCAGATACAAAAAGATGAGATAGTCATAGACAAAGAGTATGAAAAAGGAATATTTTTTGAGAATGAAATAAACAAAAGAGCCTTCCCTTTTGTTGTAGAGAAAACAAATAAGAAAATAAACGCTTTAACTTTTGAGATTCCTAGACTAACTTTAGAACAAGGCGACAAGATCTGGATTCAAGGAGATAACGGTAGCGGAAAGTCTACATTTGTCAACTACCTTTTATCTACTCTAAGAGAGGATGACTACCTATACATTCCACAAGAAATAAGCGAAGATGAATCACAAAGGATATTTAAAGAGTTAAAAGATCTTAGCTCTGAAAAACAAGGGGAGATTTTCACTACCATAACAAGGCTTTCATCCGACCCTAAAGCACTTCTGCAAAGCAAAATCCCAAGTCCGGGAGAGATACGCAAGCTTTTAATAGCAAAAGACTTAGAAAACAACCCTCCTCTGATAATACTTGACGAGCCAACAAACCACATGGATATAGACTCGATTGTTAGCATTGAAAAAGCTTTAAAAGAGTTTGCCGGAGCTGTAGTGTTTATAAGCCATGATATAGTATTTTGTAAAAACTTGGCTAATAAAAGTTGGAGTGTTGAGAGAGAAGGAAAATATACTAAAATTATTGAATACTTCTAAAATCAATACCTGCTATCCATCTTGTTTCTGATAAAAAGATCTTTTCTAACGTCCTCTTTTTATCTCTTTTTTTGGAAGGAGAAAGTCTTAAAATGCATGAACTGCTTCTTGAGGAGCAAATAAACTTTGAGCATTTACACTAAATAGAAAAATACCTAAAAGTATAATGAAAATAGCACCAAGCATTTCTAGTAAATATCCTTTTGTTTTGAGGTAATTTCCACTTTTTGATGATGCATAGCTAGTTAATATTCCAGCTAGTGAAATAGTAAAACCCATACCTAAGCTCATTGCTATAGCAGATAAAACTCCAAGATATAAATTACCGGTACTTATACAAAATAAAACTATACTCATAACTCCGGGACAAGGTACTATTCCTGCAGAAAAAGCTACAGCATACTCTGACTTTTCTTTTGAAAAATCAGTTTGTTCTTTTTCTTTTTTTGCTTTTATCGCTTTTATTAATAGATAAATTCCAACTGCTATAATCATAACAGCCGATATCACCATAGAAATATTACTAAGCTCTTTAAATGTTTTGGAAAAAAGTCCATGTAAAATAAAGTACACGACAAATGTAATACCCAAAGCTGAAAGAGCGTGCACAATTGAGATAAGATACCCCAGTTTTATAGCTTTTTTGTAGCTACCACCACGAGATAAAAAATAAAAAGAAACCAATGCTTTACCATGACCAGGACCAGCCGCATGAACTAAACCGTATATAAATGAGATTGCTAGTACTACCATAACAGCAATTAAACCATTTTCATTTACAGATTTTATATATGACGCAACTGAACTGTTTAAATGATATTGCCAATCTACAATTTGACCAATAAATTCATGGTATAGACTCATATAACACCTTTATTTAACATAGCAAAACCAAAATATCTGTCGTTATTAACTTTTCTAATACTAAAATCTAAGTTTTTATTTAAGGGTTCCACATATGATTTTTTTAGCATAAAAGATATGTAATTATTTTTATAGTAAAATATAAGTGCACTATCTTTTATTTCAAAATTACAAATAAGATCAAATGAGTATACCACTCTTCCCATTTCATCTATAGTAACGGTAAACTTATCTACTTTTTGCACCTTTGAGCCTTTATCACTACTTCTTATTTTTAAGTAGTATTTATTTTTTTTAAATGTTCTCATTGCACTTTTTTTTAGGTTGGCTATTTCTTTTTTACTAAATTGACGGTCTTGATTTTTATCATAGTCCATCATAAGCATAGATGAAGTCATCAAGTCAAATTTCCATTGCACGCTAATTGAAGTAGCTTTATTGTTTTTGATGTTTATTGTAGGATAAACATCGATAAAAACATGAGGATGTGCAAATAAAGCAATGCTTGTAAGTAAAAAAGTTATTAGTAATTTCATCTTATTCCAAGTTTTTTATTTTTAGAGAAGCTCTTAACGAAATTTTACCTAGATTTATTAAAAATTTTATAAAAGTACTACTTGGTATTTCGGAAGCTTCAAGACAAACGACTCACAGAGAAGCTTGAAAAGTTAATATTAGTGTTATTAATAATATAAAAATCGTTAAATCTATCTTACTTCTAATAAAGAGAGCTTCTTTTACATCATCTTTTTCTATCTATTTTCTGCTATTTCCAAAGTATGGTTTCTTTTTTAACAAAGTATAACGAATTATAAAAAAAAAGTATATTTCAGATGGCAACTATCTCCTCTTGCTCTCTTGATATGATATAATAAATAATAGTGATTTTTAAAAAAATAAAAGGGGTTATTTATGTTTGTAGATCATAATAGTGTGCCAAATATTATTGCAACAGCACAAGATGAAATAAAAAGTTTTGTTAAAAAGTTTTTTATTGCATTTCTTTTTTTTGCTGCACTCACCATTGTTTTGTCTTTTGTAGTTGACTGGATTTTTTTACTCATAACAGCAGCATTTATAGTACTATCATTAATTTTATTTAATGATAAAAAGAAACTTTCTAACCAGATTGAATTAATAGAAAAAACAACTCTAGAGAGAGAACAATTTTTTATGCAAATTCTAGACAACTGTGAACAGCCTTGTTCAGTAACAGCAATAGGAAATGAAGGAGATGAAGAATGGAGATGGTTATATGTAAACGGTCCAGTTCAAACAGCATTTAATAAGCCTCTTTCTTACTTTTTAGATAAGCCTTGTTATAACTGGGGTGCAAATATTTGTAGAACTGCTAACTGTGGTAGAAATTGTTTGAAAAGAAATGAAGTTGAATCGAAATTTGCTCAAGATTTTGGTGCCGGTCTTGGTCATTTTAGAGTATATACTAAAACTATGTATGACCTTGAAGGCAAACCTGCATATGTTGTAGAATGGGTTGATGGTGGAGAAGAAATGAAATTTCAACTGTTAAATGCAATAGAAAATGTTACAAAAATGACCGATACAAATTTCAATACAACAAAAGAAGTTTCTCAGAATATAGCTAATGTAGCATCTGCAACAGAACAGTTATCTGTTTCTTCAAAAGGCATTAGTGATTCTGCCCAAACTGCTCGTCACATAGCTGATGATGTTGAAAAACTTACAGATCATTTAGGTAATGAAGCAAAAGGTGCTGGAGAATCTATATTACAATTAGCTGAGATTGGAAATCAAATTGAAGAAATAAGTAAAGTAATCGAAGATATTGCTGGTCAAACAAATCTTCTTGCACTAAATGC
>JAPHSI010000243.1 GCA_026193155.1 Sulfurimonadaceae bacterium
ATAGCGTAATCGATAATCGTGAAGATTTAATCAATGGATGTTCGCAAGAATGCATGAAAGAATCTATAGATAAAATGCTAAAATCCGGTATTACAACTTTTGGTGCAATATCTTCACATGCCATGGACTTGGAAGTTTGCGCAGATGCTAAACAAAATGTTGTATTTTTCAATGAACTTATAGGCTCTCAAGCAGCAGCAGCTGATGCACTATACGGTGATTTTGTATCTAGATTAAATGCTTCAAAAAGTATAAAACGTGAAGGTTTTTATCCTGCAGTAGCTATACACTCTCCATATTCAGTTCATCCTGTACTTATAAAAAAAGCTCTTGAACTTGTAAAAGATGAAAAACTAAAACTTACATCCCACTTCATGGAATCTAAGGCTGAGCGTGATTGGCTTGACAAAAATGAAGGTGACTTTAAAGGTTTTTTTGAAAAACTCTTAAATCAAAATTCAGCTGTGTGTAGCAGTGATGAGTTCTTATCTTATTTTGATGATATTCCAACACTGTTTACTCATGCAGTTGAAACTAATGAAAATGAAAGAGAAAAGATTGCTAAAAATAATCATACTGTTATACATTGTCCTATTTCAAATAGACTATTAGGGAATAAAACACTAAATATAAAAGAGCTAAATAACAAAAAAATTAGATGGATTGTAGCAACTGATGGACTTAGTTCAAACTATACACTTGATTTGTTTGAAGAGATGAAGATGTCACTTTTCATGCATCCATCCGCTCCGTTACTCGATTTTGCAAAACAACTATTAAAAAGTGTTACTAAAGATGCGGCAGATGCATTAGGACTAAATACCGGTGAAATTAAAGAGGGGAAAAATGCAGATATGATTGTACTGGATTTAGATTCAGAACCTTCACCTGAACTTCCTATACATTTAATCTTACATAGATATAACATTTCAAAAGTTATAATTAACGGTAAAGAGGCTCTTTAAGAACACTCTTTATCATATATAACAAACTTATTACGTCCACTATTTTTAGCTTTGTACAACATTTCATCTGACAATGATATTAACTGTTCTTCATTAAAAGATTGATTAACCTTACATGACACTACACCAACTGATATAGTCAAATAACCATTAATCTCACTTCCTTTATGTTCTATATTTAATTTCAAAATACTATCACAAATTTTTTGAGCCATTTCAGAGCTATTATATATATCACTATCACTCATTAAAACTCCAAATTCTTCTCCTCCAAGTCTAAAAACATAATCACTTGGTCTTTTAAAAATATTATTTAAATTATCAGCAACTTTTTTTAAAGCATTATCACCTTCAATATGTCCATAAGTATCATTATATTGTTTAAAGTAATCAATATCCAACATCATAAAAGTTAAATATTTTTTAGAACGTTTTGCTCGTTGAACTTCTTTTTCAAATATTAAATTAAAATAACGTCTATTATGAAGATTGGTTAATGAATCCGTATACGATGCATCTTCTAGTTTTTTGTTTGCACGTTTTAATTTTTTATGTGCTATTTCAAGTTCTGTTTGATCGTTTTGGATGCTTTTAAACACATAAAAAGATATAATCAACACTCCAAAAATAACAATTAGCAGTACTAAACCAACTTCTTTAATTATAGATTCATATGTATTTAGAAAATTTTTTCTTTCATATTGAGCTATCTCTATCTCATAATTTATTAATTTTTTTATAGTTTGATGTATATGTTGAACTTTCTTTTCTAAAACAGGAATGGATACCTTCTCAAAATTTTTTCCATCTTCAGCATACTCAAGAAGTTTTTTAAAATATTTATTTGTATTATTTATCTCAAGAGACACATATTCTACATATTGTAATTCTTCATCTCTTTTAAAGTGACTCTCGTAACTATTCCATATTTTTTCAATTTTATGTAAAGAAGCTTTAATCTCAGAATATGCTTCATCAGAGCTAATTTCGGAAGCCTTCGCCCTAAATACCGTAGATGGTAGTTCACCATCATATATTTGAATTACTTCGCTTAGTTCAGTAACAGGGACTAATGAACCAAAGTACAATGAATCAATATTTTTTTTCATATGGTTTATATTTATAGTACCTATTATAGCGATAACAATAAGACCTAGTGTTACCAATATGAACAAAAATAGTAATTTGCTTCTTAGTTTTAATGCTTCTATAAACTTCATAATTTGAGTTTAAGCAACTGCTATACCATTAAGTGATAGAATAATGCCATGATTCAATCAGAACTTGAGAATAAACTTCAGTATATAAAGAATTTGTCGTTTTTTAAAAGCCTAAATAATGGGCAAATTAAAAATATTTCTAATATATCTATTGTAAAAACATACCCGAAGAATTCTATTCTTTATTATGAAAATGATACTAAGAATAAAGTATATTTTTTACTTAGCGGATTATTAAAAGTTTATAAAATAGATAAATATGAAAATGAAATTTTTCTTTATCATATATATGAAAACCATATGATATCGGAGTTAACAACTATAGAAAACGATACTATTTACTGTTTTTCAAATACGGAGTTTGTAGAAGATAGTGTTATATTAGAAATAGATTACGATAAATTTAGAAATGATTTTTTATCCAATGGGCTTTTAAATCATGAGTTTATACGTGAAATACTTCAAAAAAATTCTCAACTTCACTGTATCGTAAATAGGGAATTAGTATTTGATGCAACTGCAAAAGTTGCTTTTATGCTACATGATGATTTAAAAATATTTAACTCAAAAAAACGCCATGAAGTTTCTTTTATGCTTCACATTCAACCTGAAACATTGTCGCGTGTATTGAAAAAACTATCAAGGAATTTAATTATAGAGATAGAAAACTCAAAAGTTATTATAAAAAATGAAAATGCCCTAAAGAGAATTTATATGGGGGATATAGTAGATGGCTAAGAAAACAAAAATAAGTACTAAAATAAAGGTTCTTGGTGCATTACTAATGTTATTGGTTGCAGCTATTGTTTCTACTACTATTTTTTTAAACAACCAAACATCTAAAGATGCACTGATTGTAAATATAGTCGGCAAACAAAGAATGCTAACTCAAAAAATGGCAAAAAATATTTTTTATATACATTATACTGGAAGTAAAGACTTTTATGAACTAAATTCAGCAATCGATGAATTTATAAATGGTTTAAGTACACTACAGCACGGAGATAAATCACGTGGAATTTCTGGTGTACCTACACTTAAAATATCAAATCAGCTTTTTGAAGTGAAAAAATTGTGGCAAAATTATTACGAAGATATTCAAAATTTTAAAATATTAAGTACAAATCCAAAAAGTGCATTTTCTGATAGTGAATTAAATGGGGTTGTCTTACATATATATAAAACAAATCCTATCTTGCTTGAAAATGTTGACAAACTTGTTACTTTTTATACCAATCATTCAGAAGACAAAATTAATAATATAAAGATTACGCAATACATATTTTTATTTGTTTTTGTATTAATACTTATATACTCATTATTACAACTTCGCTTGATTGAATCTCATGTAGACAGTTTTATGAATTATTATAAAAAGCTTATTAGCGGCGGTGATATATCAAACCTCGAACCTATGCATTTTGAAGATGAAAATGAAGAAGAGATTGTAGAAGTTAGTCAAACAATAAACTGCTTTATTGAGAAAATAAACTCCGCTATGGCTTACTCTAACGAGGCTAGTAAAAAACTAGAGAATCTAACTGAAGAATTTGATTCTATAATAGATGCAATGGGAGATTCAGCACTTAATTCAAATGAATTTTATGATTCTGAAGATATGATGATTGAATCATCTGAAGAGCTTATAAACTCTACTAGAAAATTGCAGAAGCTAAAAGACGAACTTGAGAAACTTACACTGGCGTGCAAACCAAATATTAACTAAATATTAAATTTTAAATATAATTTCTTGACGCAGGTCATAGAATTATTTTTTTCGCACAGATAACATATGATTTGTTAAAGGACACATTAACAAAAAATTATCTTATAGGAGAAAATATGTCACTATCAAGAAGAGAATTTCTTAAAAGTTCAGCAGCAGCATCTGCAGCGGCAGCTGTTGGTATGAGTGTACCGGCAGAGCTAGAAGCAGCAGCAAGCAATGCTCAGAGCGATTGGAGATGGGACAAGGCAGCTTGTCGTTTCTGTGGTACTGGTTGTGGTATCATGATGGCTACAAAAAACGGTAAAATTGTTGCCGTTAAAGGAGACCCTGCGGCTCCGGTAAATCGTGGTCTTAACTGTATTAAAGGTTACTTTAATGCTAAGATTATGTATGGTGCGGACAGACTTACTAAACCTTTATTAAGAGTTGATTCAAACGGTAACTTTGATAAAAAAGGTAACTTTGCTCCAGTTAGTTGGGAAAGAGCTTTTGATGAAATGGAGAAAAACATCAAAAAAGCACTTAAAGCAAGTGGACCAGAAGGTGTTGGTATTTTTGCATCTGGTCAATATACTATTATGGAAGGTTATGCAGCTCAAAAAGTTATGAAAGCTGGTTTCCGTTCAAACGCAATCGATCCAAATGCACGTCACTGTATGGCATCTGCGGTTGTTGGTTTTTATCAAACATTTGGTGTTGATGAACCTTCTGGTTGTTACGATGATATCGAGCTTACAGATACTGTTGTAGCATGGGGTTCAAACATGGCAGAAATGCACCCTATTTTATGGTCTCGTGTTACTGATAGAAAACTATCAGATCCAGAGCGTGTAAAAGTTGTATCTATTCAAACTTATACTCACCGTACATCAGATTTAGCTGATATTGAAATTATTTTTTCACCAAATACTGACTTAGCTCTATGGAACTATGTTGCTCGTGAAATCGTAATGAGAGACGAAGCTGAAGGTATTATTGATTGGGATTTTGTTAAAAAACATATGATTTTCGCAGCTGGTCCGGTAAATATCGGTTACGGTATGAGAAGAGCTAATGAGAAATCAATTAAAGATGGTAAATATAATGCTAAAGAAATGGAAATCATCAATAAAGAGATGACTACTACTGTTTCTGAAAAAGAAGGACCTGC
>JAPHSI010000025.1 GCA_026193155.1 Sulfurimonadaceae bacterium
TCATTTGCTACACCATCTAAATTGATAGATATACCGTTAATTAAAAATGCTCCTAGGGCTTGACCTGCTATACCGCTTAGTTTAATATTAATAGTGTCAGGTTTAAGTCCTTCATCACCATAATATTGAGCAATCTCTCCACTAATACGAGCTCCAAAACTTCTATTTAGGTTTGTAATCTCTCTTTGAATTTTAATTGGATGTTCAGGATGTTGAATAGCAGTCATTGCCTCTTTTAAAACATCTATTTCAAAACTATTATCGTCAAATGGAGGATTGAATTTTTGTTGATGAGTATCCACACCTTCCTCTTTATGTAAAATAGATGAGAAGTCGAATTTTTGTGCAAATTCATCATTTTTAACTTTTAAAATATCACTACGTCCAATCAACTCTTCCATAGTTTTAAATCCAAGTTCAGCCATAATTGAACGAATATCCTCAGCTAAAAAAGTAAAGAAGTTAATAACTTGACCAACATGTCCTTTAAAGAACTCTTCACGAAGCTTTTCATTTTGAGTTGCAATCCCCACAGAACATTTATTTACATGACATATACGAAGCATTTTACAACCAACAATTGTAAGAACACCGGTACCAAATGCGTAAGACTCAGCACCTAAAAGAGCAGCTTTTATAACATCTAGACCCGTTTTGAGTCCACCGTCAGTTTGAACTTCTACAAGTCCTCTTAAGTTATTTGCCTTTAGAGCATTATGAGCTTCACTAAGACCTAGTTCCCAAGGATTACCCGCAAATTTAATAGATGTAAGCGGAGCAGCTCCTGTACCACCGTCACCACCTGAGATAATAATTTTATCCGCATATGCTTTTGCAACACCGGCAGCAATAGTTCCAACACCGACAGTTGAAACCAATTTTACAGCGATACGAGCACTAGGATTTACCTGTTTCATATCAAAGATAAGCTGAGCTAAATCTTCAATAGAGTAAATATCATGGTGTGGTGGAGGTGAAATCAAAGTTACACCAGGCACGGTATGACGAAGTTTACCTATAAGAGCCGTCACTTTATGACCAGGAAGTTGTCCACCCTCACCAGGCTTAGCTCCTTGAGCTACTTTAATTTGGATCTCTTCTGCACTTCTTAAATAAGCAGGAGTAACACCAAAACGCCCAGAAGCAACTTGTTTGATTTTAGAATTTCTATCAGTATCAAAACGTTCTTTATCTTCACCACCCTCACCTGAGTTTGATTGACCACCTATTTTATTCATAGCCATAGCAATAGTTTCATGAGCTTCTGGAGAGATAGAACCAAGACTCATTGCAGCAGATGCAAAACGTTTGAAAATCTCTTCTTTAGGTTCAACTTCATCAATAGAGATAGGCTTTCTATCTGATTTTAAATCAAAGAAATCACGTATAAACCTAAGTCCACGTTTATTTACAAGAGATTTTAATTCTTCAAAATCTTCAGTTTTCCCACTATCTACACATTTATGAATAGCTTGAATAACAAGAGGTCCAAAATCATGATGCTCTGAACCATGATAAAATTTATAAAAACCACCGATATTTAACGGGAAGATTTTACTAAATCCATTCTCATTAAATGCTTCTTTATGATATTTTTTAATACGCTCATCAATATCATCATAATTTAGTCCACTAAGTGTACAATTTGAAGCTTCAAAACAATCCCTCACAACTTCTTCATTTAATCCCATAACATCAAAAAGACCTGAGTTTCTATATGAAGCAATAGTTGCAATACCCATTTTAGACATTATTTTCAGTAAACCACCATTAATAGCTGTGTGAACAGATTTTAGAGCTTCATGGCAATCAATATCTAATACCTTAGAACTATCTAATTTTTCTATTACAGTAGAGAATAATAAGTTAGGATATACAGCAGAAGCACCATATCCTATTAATACTGCAGCTGAATGAGAATCCACTACTTCACCTGTTATGGCTATCATAGATACTAGGTGTCTAATACCAGCTTCTAAAAGTGAAATATTTAAACGCCCTATTACCATAGCCATAGGGATAATAGCTTTTTCTTCAGAAAATTCATAATCATCTAAAATAATAATTCTAACACCATCATTTTTAACAGAGTTAATTACATCATCAACTAATGCTTCTAAAGACTTTTTCAAATCACTCTTATAAGCAGTTGAGAAAGTTTTATTATTATAAAAAGATTGATAACGAGGAGATTTTTTATCACCGAAAGATTTTAAAACCTCAAGTTTTTCACGAGTAATAATCGGAGATATCGCTTTAAGTCTATGTGCATGAGTAGGTATCTCATCCAAAATATTATGAACTTCACCAAAACCTGTATTTAAACTCATAACAACTTTTTCACGAATAGGGTCAATCGGCGGATTTGTTACTTGAGCAAACTTTTGTTTAAAATAATCTGTAAAATTTCTTTGTTTACTAGAAAATGCCGCAAGTGGTGTATCATCACCCATTGAACCAACAGCTTCTTTCGCATCTTTTATCATAGGTTCAATTACTTGCTCAATAGTTTCTTGAGTAATATTAAAAAATCTTTGACGACTTATTATATTTTTAGCTTCAAAGTCACATTGAGTATTATATTGTTCTTCAACATGCTCTTGAAGATATATCATATGCTCATTTAACCATTTCATATATGGATTAGAAGATTTTAAATAATTGTTAATATCATCGTTCTTTAAAATTTTTCCATATTTTAAATCAAGTCCTAACATTTCACCAGATTGAAGACGTCCACGCTCTTTAATGTTATCTTCATCAATATCAATAACACCATACTCTGAAGCAATTAAAAGATTATTGTCTTTTGTAATTATATATTTTGAAGGACGAAGACCATTTCTATCTAATGTACATCCAATATAACGACCATCTGTTACAGAAAATGCCGCAGGACCATCCCATGCTTCAAATACTGTTGAATGGTATTCGTAAAA
>JAPHSI010000236.1 GCA_026193155.1 Sulfurimonadaceae bacterium
AAAAGATTATGTAAAAGCTGTTTATAACAGTATGTCAAAAGGTGATACAGGTGGCTTTGAATTTTAAGTTTTTATTATTAAGTCTTTTAGTAATTTTATTTTTTGGATGCAGTGATTCCAACGATAAAAAAATACAACTGTTAGATAAAAACTATGCATCTGCACAAAATTCACAAATAAAAAACAAAGTTCAAAAACTAGAAGATGATATAAAGATAGAAATATCAAAAATACAAGCACAAAATAAACTCGAAATTGCCAAAGTAGAAGCTGAAAATAAAATAGAGATTGAAAAAGTCAAATCATCTACTTCAAAAGATATCGCTCTAGCAGATGCTAAGGTAAAAACCGAAGATACTAAAGTTATTATATATATAGCTGTCATTGCAGGAATTTTACTCTTTACTTTGATAGTAATATTTTATTTGAATAACAAAAAAAACAGAGATATGAAACTTAAACTTCATGAAGCAGAGCTAAAACAGCAAAAAGAGATAGCTGAGAGAGAGATGGAAGAAAAAAGGCTTCAGATGATGATTAATTTAGTTACTGAAGACAAATTACCAAAGGAGATGCAAGAAGAACTTGTATCATTGATGGGTAAAAAATCAAATTTAATAATTGAATCTAAGATTTCTTAGATAAAATAACAAAATTAAAATAGTTTAATAGGATAGAAATTGAGTAAATATATAACCACCCCAATATATTATGTAAACGGTGAAGCACACATCGGTCACGCATATACAACTTTTATAGCTGATTCAATGGCAAGATACGAAAGGTTAAAAGGCGAAAAAACTTTCTTTTTAACAGGCACGGATGAGCATGGACAGAAGATAGAAGAATCTGCCCAAAAGTTTAATAAAGAAACTCAAGCTTTTGCTGACGAAATTAGTGCTACTTTTAAAAATCTTTGGGATGAGTTTGAAATTTCTTATGATAAATTTATTCGTACAACTGATGAAGATCATAAAATAGGTGTTCAAAAAGCATTTGAGAAGATGTATGAAAAAGGTGATATTTATAAAGATTTTTATGAGGGTCATTATTGTGTAAGTTGTGAGACTTTCTTCCCTGAAACTCAGCTGGTAGATGGTGAATTTTGTCCTGATTGCGGGCGTGTAACTAATGTTGTAAAAGAAGAAAGTTACTTTTTTAAACTATCAAAATATGAAGATAAATTATTAAGACATTATGAAGAGCATCCTGAATTTATAATGCCTAAATCACGTGCAAATGAAGTTATAAACTTTGTTAAAGGTGGACTGCGTGATTTATCTGTAACACGTACATCATTTTCTTGGGGTGTAAAAATGCCTGCATCTATCAATGATGATAAACATGTTATGTATGTATGGTTAGATGCTCTTATGAATTATGTTACTGCTCTTGGATACGGCAAAGAATCTGAAAAAATGGAGTTTTGGCCTGCTTCTACTCAATTTGTAGGTAAAGATATCTTACGTTTTCATGCTATTTACTGGCCAGCCTTTCTAATGAGCTTGGATTTACCTTTACCTAAAACAATAGGTGCTCACGGTTGGTGGACTCGTGATGGTGAAAAAATGAGTAAATCTAAAGGAAATGTTGTATCTCCAAAAGAAGTTGCAGATGCTTATGGGTATGAAAACTTAAGATACTTTATGCTTCGTGAAGTTCCTTTTGGCCAAGATGGAGATTTTTCTCAACGCGCTTTGATAGACAGAATGAATTCTGAACTTAGTAACGATTTAGGTAATTTACTCAATAGAATAATTGGTATGAGCGGCAAGTATTCAGATTTTGAAATAGACAGTGTGGATGTAGAAAAATACCATTCAAAAGAGCTTTTAGAAATGAACACGATACTAGATTCATTAGACAGCTATATGGAATCACTTCAAACACATAGATATCTTGAAGAGTTATGGAAGCTATTTGCAATTGGTAACAGTGCGATTACTGAGTATGAACCTTGGGCAAAAATGAAACAAGACAAGAAAGATGAAGCTCTAGCTACAGTTGCATTAGTTGCAAATATATTAGCAAAAGCTTGTATTATGTTATCCCCAATTATGCCTAAGTCATCCGCTAAGGTAGCGAGTACCCTTGGTTTTGACATAGATAACAACTCATACAACGATTTGATTTGCAATAAAAGTTTCTTAAAAGCATTTAAAATTGAAAAAATAGATCCATTATTTCCTCGCATCGAAGAACCTTTAATGGCTGAAGCACCTGCACAAGAACCAAATAAACCGGTAAGTGATGAAGCTCCGGCAGAAGTTGAAGAAGACAATCTTATAGAGATTGGCCAATTTTTTGAAACATCTTTAAAAG
>JAPHSI010000202.1 GCA_026193155.1 Sulfurimonadaceae bacterium
AATTGACCCGTCTATGCGTCAGTTTAAAGGTAAAGCTATTTGTTTTAACTCTCAGCCAGAAGCAATCGCAGGTATTATGAGTCACAAAGTTAAAGCAGGTGATGTTGTAGTTATCCGTTATGAAGGACCAAAAGGTGGACCGGGTATGCAAGAGATGCTAGCCCCAACTTCATTAATCATGGGTATGGGTCTTGGTGAGAGCGTTGCACTTATCACGGACGGTAGATTCAGTGGTGCTACTCGTGGTGCATCTATCGGTCACGTATCTCCTGAGGCTGCTGAGGGTGGTTTAATAGCTCTTATTGAAGACGGTGATGAGATAGAGTTGGATGTTGATTCTCACTTATTACAGTTAAATGTTGACTATGAAATTTTAGAGCAAAGAAGACTTCACTTCAAACCTTATAAAAACGAAGTAAAATCTAAATGGCTAAAACGTTACCAACTTTTAGTATCAAATGCATCTAATGGTGCAGTGTTAAAAACGGAGCTTTAAGCTTCCGTTTTACTCTATAAAAATATGTTCTCGTTTTTCTTTTATATATGAAATTGTAAAAGATATCTCTCTTAAAAATACCACAAGAGCCATTATCAAAAAAAACATAGCCAATACGAAAAGTATTGATATAAATGTTTCCGCATTATAAGACATCAAAGAGCTAAAAAATACACTTATAATAACTAATGCAACCATCAATCCCGTAGCTGTCGCAAAAAATATAGCTAAATTAGTGTTCTGCATACGCTTAAGCAGGTTGTTTCTTCTTCTTGTGACAGTATTTGACGGGCGATAGCTTGAATCTTTGAGCTCTTTTTGATGAACATAATCATCCAAGCCTTCTAGTTTATCAATAATCCTAGTCAAACGATTTGTAAAAACATTTAACAAGCCTGCAACACCTGCTAGTAAAAATACGGGAGCTACCGAGAGCTGTATTAAAGATGAGACAGTAGTTATAACACTGGAGTCTTGCGGTATGAACATTTATATCCTTTGTAAAAGTATACTCTTTTTTGAGTCGTGTTTTAAAACTTTAAAGCCACTTTTTTGAGCAAGAACTTCAAATGTATGTGGACGGAAAAAACATATGTGAGTTGGGTCATTTTTATACCACCATTTTTTAAAATCTTCTGCATCGTTTGTATGAAACTGAGTCATTAAAGCCAGATATCCACTTTTTTTTATGTGCGATGCAAAAAAATCAAATATATCTTTTGGATTTTCTATATGCTCTATCACCTCTGTAGATGTTATTAAGTCGTATTTTTTACCCTCATAAACTTTTTTTGGTGAAAAGTATTTATCATATATGTCTACGTTGAGTCCACTATTTTTTAGAAGTTCGCTAAGCACAGGACCGGGACCGCTTCCAAACTCTAAAACCCTTTTTATATCTTTTATATATTCGTCAAAAGTTGCATCCATGAATTTTTCAAACATCTCAACATAACCCGGAGAGTCCATAGTGTTATTATGGTTATTGTATTGTTTTAGTTCATCTTCTCTACTTACAAAATCGGATTCATTTTTAAAAATAAATTCACATTTTTTGCAGTGAAAAAACTCCCAATTATTACGTGAATCTATGATGTTAGTTACGGGATTATTACAGAGTTTGCATCTCATTTATCGACTTTGAAGTGATTTTTAGCTATTATAGCAAAAATTTTTATATAGGGACAAAATAATTTGGATGCTATTGCACTAAGACACAACGACGAAATTATTGATCTGCAAACAGCAAGAGAGATAGGTTTCGAGGGTGAAGCTATAGAGTTAGATAATTCACCTGAAGCACTAGATGTACTTCGTCACTCAACTGCACACCTTATGGCTCAAGCTATTAAAAACTTATACCCGGATGCTAAGTTTTTTGTAGGACCGACAGTAAAAGAGGGATTTTACTATGACTTCAAAACTAGCGAAGAGATAGGCGAAGGTGACCTAAAGCGTATTGAGAAAGAGATGATTAAACTTGCTAAGAAAAAGCATGAAATCGAAAAATATTCAATCTCAATGGATGAAGCCAAAGAAAAGTTTAAAGATGATGAACTAAAACTTGAAGTAATGAAGCGTATACCAAGCGATACGGTAAGCATCTACAAACAAGGTGAGTTTGAAGACTTATGTCGCGGACCACACTTGCCAAATACCAAGTTTATTCGTTTTTTCAAACTTTTAAAATTGGCAGGTGCTTATCTTGGCGGTGATTCTAAAAATGAGATGCTGACTCGTATCTACGGAATCGCTTTTGCAGATAAAGAATCTCTTACGGCTCATATGGATATGCTTCGTGAAGCAGAAAAACGTGACCATAGAAAAATCGGTAACGAGATGAAACTTTTCACTTTCCGTGAAGAGATAGGTGCAGGTTTCCCTCTATGGCTTCCGGCTGGAGCTCGTTTACGTTCACGTCTTGAGGACTTACTATTCAAAGCACACCGTAAGCGTGGTTATGAGCCTGTTCGTGGTCCTGAGATGCTAAGAAGTGATTTATGGAAAACATCAGGGCACTACCAAAATTATGGTGAGAACATGTACTTTACCGAGATTGATGATGTAGAGTTCGGTGTAAAACCTATGAACTGTGTCGGTCATATCAAAGTTTATGAAGATGAACTTCACTCATACCGTGACCTGCCTATAAAATACTTTGAGTACGGTGTAGTTCACCGTCATGAGTTTACGGGCGCACTTCACGGACTTTTTCGTGTTCGTGAATTCACTCAAGATGATGCACATATCTTTTGTACTGCCGATCAGATAGAAGAGCAGATTATCGAAGTTGTTGATTTTGTTGATAAAATCATGAGTACATTTGAGTTTGACTATAAAATGATGGTTTCTACAAAACCTGAAAAAGCAGTTGGAAGCGATGAAGTTTGGGAAGTGTCTACAAACGCATTAAAAACTGCTATGGATAAACATGAACTTGCTTATGAGATTGATGAGGGCGGCGGAGCTTTTTACGGTCCAAAAATCGACATAAAGATTACAGATGCAATCGGTCGTGAATGGCAGTGTGGAACAATTCAGTTAGATTTTAATCTTCCTGAGCGTTTTGCACTTGAATATAATGCAGATGATAATGAAAAAATTCAACCTGTAATGATTCACCGTGCGATTCTTGGTTCATTTGAGCGTTTTGTAGGAATTTTAACTGAGCATTATGCAGGTGAATTCCCAATGTTTATAGCTCCTACACAGGTAGCAATAATTCCTATCGCAGATACTCATAAAGAGTATGCTAAGGAAATTCAAGATAAACTTATCGACATTGGTGCCGATAGTAGTATATATGATAAAAATGATTCTTTAAATAAAAGAATCCGTACAGCTGAGAAAAGCCGTGTACCTATGCTAATTGTTATCGGCGATGAAGAGGTTAATGGTAAAAGTGTGGCGGTTCGTGATAGACGTTCTCGTGAGCAATACAATTTAGGCTTAGATGAATTTACTAAGCTTATACAAACTAAAATTAATGAGGTAAATTTTTGAGTAGTAAAAAAGACCGTGTCATAATGAATGACGATATCAGGGTTCCTGAAGTAAGATGTAATATAGATGGTGGTGAATCTTTAGGTGTAATATCTACAGATGAAGCTATGGATAAAGCAAATGAGTTGAATTTAGATTTGGTTCTTATAGCACCAGATGCAAAACCACCGGTTGCAAAGATTATGGACTACGGTAAATATAAATACCAAAAAGAGAAGCAACTAAAAGAACAAAGAAAAAATCAGGTAAAAATAGTTGTAAAAGAGATTAAATTATCTGTAAAGATTGCTGAAAATGATGTTACTTACAAAGTAAAACATGCTCGTGAATTTTTAGAAAAAGGTTTTCACGTTAAGTTCCGTGTATTTTTAAAGGGACGTGAAATGGCTCACCCAGAAGCAGCTAAAGAAGTACTACTTCGTGTTTGGCCAATGGTTGAAGACATAGCTGTAATGGAAAAGCCTCCTAAGTTTGAGGGGCGTTACTACAATATGTACGTGATTCCGCAGAAGTAGTTTTATCATTTAGATAGTGATAATCTAAACCGTCTTCACAAGTTACGCTAAGGCTATCAAACGCCTTAGCTTTCTTATTTTCATATTTATCTTTTTTATTTGGAAAATGTATTTGTTTTTCTATCCAGTCCATGTTTTTATCCTTTAAGTATTTTATAATAATTTTTTTAAGTTAGTAACTTTAGAATAAAAAAATGTAAAAAAAATGTAAAAAAATGTTTGAACAAATTATTTGGCTATTTTAGCCTTTAATTCGTCCTCGTCTATTGCATCTTTAACATATTTTACTACTACTATTTTTTCTGTATCGTTAATATACCATTCAGCTATATGCTCATGCTCAAGTGCATTTAGTTTATTCTCATCTACATCATCATGGTTAATGAAAAGATGTGAATATCTAGTTGGATTTTGTAGTTTAAATGTCCATAGTAGCCATAAGAGAGCCAGTACAGCCATAGATATACCAATTGTACCTCTATCCGTGTTATCTAATAATAAACCTGCACTAGTACCACCTATAAATGTCGTAAAATAAGCAACAGAATTTGAGATACCAAGTGCCGCACCTTTTTGGTGAACTTTTGCAAACTTACTTATCATAGATTGAACAAGTGGTTCCATCATATTAAATGCTATAAAAAATGCAACTACCCCGATTATAAAAACGGTACTTGAGTTTGTTAAACCCATAATTAAAAAAGAGACTATAAACAGTACGATAGATATTAAAAATATTTCACGAGGTTTATTTTTCTTTTCCCCAAATACAGCTGCAGGACCCATAGCTATAAGACCAAAAACCATAGCAGGAAGGTATGCCATGTACAGATCAGATTTTGCCCAAGCAAATGCATCACTCGTAAGAATGATAGGTATTAAAACAAATGCAACAGTCATAAGACCTTTTTGCATAGCATTTATTACTATCATATTAAAAAGATTGGAATCTTTTAAAATATCACTTGTTTTTGCTTTCGCATGGTACGTATGTTTAATTTTTGGAGGTGTTGGAACTTTTGTAAAAAGTAAAATAATTGCTAAAACTGATAAAACGGCTGTAATGATAAAGAGTGTATCAACTCCGTATTTTGCACCTATTATTGGACCTGCTCCCATAGCTACGGCAAAACTAAGTGCAATTGAAGCCCCCATAATCGCCATAGCTTTTGCACGTTTTTCTTCTTCTACAAGGTCTGATATCATAGCAGTAATAACTGCTCCTATCGCTCCTGCACCTTGTAAGAAACGACCTAACATAAGTATATATATATCAGTTGCATATGCAGATATCAGAGAACCTGCCATAAATATAAGTAAACCTACCAGTAGAGTTGGTTTACGACCTATCTTATCACTCATATTTCCAAAAGGTACTTGAAAAATAGCTTGAGTTAGTGCATATCCACCAACAACTATCCCCACTAAAAGCGGTGTAGCACCTTCGAGAGTTAGCGCATAAACAGATATTATTGGTAATACTAAAAATAGACCTAAAAATCTTAGTGAAAGAATTATTGAAAGCGGCATTACTTTTTTAAACATAAGAGTCCTCTATAATAGTGATGGGTATAATTACGCAATTATATTAAAAACATTTAAATAAAGGCTTTAATTTGAAATTAGTTTTAGCAACAGGTAATAAAGGTAAAGTTAGAGAAATAAAAGCTCTATGTGAAGATTATGAGGTTGTCCCTTATAGTGATTTGATAGATGAGTTTGAAATAGTTGAAGACGGAAATACCTTTAAAGAAAACGCACTTATAAAAGCCAGAGCCGTTTACAAGGCTTTAGATGATGAGGATGTTATAGTATTAGCTGACGATAGCGGTATTAGTGTTGATGTTCTTGATGGGGCTCCCGGTATCTACAGTGCTAGATATGCAGGAGCTGATGCAAACGATAAAGATAATCTGTATAAATTAATAGATGAAATAAAAGTAAAAGGTGTAGAATCAAGTCCTGCTTTTTATACGGCGGCAATAGCAATCGTTACAAAAAATGCAGAATATACAGTTCATGGATGGATGTATGGAACTGCTTTGACAAAAGCAATCGGTGATGGTGGTTTTGGATATGATCCGATGTTTATACCACTTGGATATGATAAGACATTAGGAGAATTAGATGATGAGATAAAGAAAAAGTTATCACATCGCTCAAAAGCTCTTTCTTTGGCGAAAAAAATTATAAATACTTTATAATAAAAACTCCCTCCTTGGAGTTATAGCCATTAAACAATCCATTAAATTAGGCTTTTATTACAAAAATTTGCGACTTAGATTATAGAAAGAATTTTCCAATTTTTCCATAAAACTTTGTATCTGGTCATTATATCTGCTAAGTGTTTGCATGATATCCTCCTGTGTGTGAGAGTTCCGTAAAGAACCCACTCGATCGACAAATGTCAGAGGATTAAAGCAAGTTATATTCCATTTTAGTTAAAAAATATTAAAAGTGATATTCCAAAGATAATTCTATATACGCCAAATGCTACAAAGGTAAATTTTTCTAAAAATACTAAAAATAGTTTTATGGTCAAAAATGCCACGATAAAAGATACTATAAAGCCAACACCTAAAGCTACAAGAGATTCATTCGTAAAATCGTTATAGTGTTTGAGTAAGTCATATCCCGTAACGGCACACATAACAGGAAATGCAAGTAAAAAACTAAATTCGGCACTAGCACGACGGCTTAATCCCACAAGAAGTGCTCCTATGATAGTTGAGCCTGCACGGCTAGTTCCTGGAATAAGGGCAAAAACCTGAGCAAAACCAATCCATAGAGTTTGTTTCATACTTATTTTTTCAATATCATCAAGCATAGTTGTTTCATGCGGTATAAAAAATTTCTCAACAAGTAAAAATATAACACCACCGACTATAAACATGGTCGCTACTATTTCTAAACTAAAAAGCTCTTTTATTTGATGTGAAAATAAAAACCCAACGGTACCAATTGGTAAAAAAGCAATAACTACCTTGGTCCATAGTCCAATTTTTTTAATAGTAAATTTATCTCGGTAGTTAAAAAATACGGCAAGTATTGCAGCAAACTGTATAATAACTTCATATGCTTTTGTTACATTAGTTTGGTCAATTCCCAAGAACTTACTTGCTACGATTAAATGTCCTGTGGAAGATATTGGAAGAAATTCTGTAAAACCTTCAATAATCCCTAAAATTATAGAATCTACAATTGTCATATATAACCCTGATTTTTAATTAATATAATATACTATTTTATGGTAAAATTCCGTCGCATTTTAACACAAAAAAGGGAAAATAAAATATGAATGTACTAATTGTAGACGACAGCAGAACCATAAGAACTCTTTTAAAGAGTATGGTAAGTAACTATTTTAAAGATATGTGTAATATTTTAGAAGCTGAAGATGGTTTTGTCGCTATGAAACAGATAGAAGAAAACAGAGTAGATATAATACTTCTGGATTATAATATGCCAAATATGAATGGGGAAGAAGTTGTAGAAGTTATTAGAAAAAATAGAAAATGGGATAGAACACGTATAATTATGGTTACAACAGAAGGTATAAAAGAGGATGTTTTAAGACTTATTAAAAAAGGTGCAGACGGGTATGTTGTTAAACCTTTTAGGGAAGATGTTATATTTAAAACATTAGATACAATTAAAGCTAGAATAGTACGCTAATACTGACTTAAACAAAATTTGCTATAATACGAGGTTTTTTTATTAAACTTTGTAGGAAATTAAATGTTACTTTTTACACCTGGACCAACACCAGTACCTCAAAATGTTCGTAATGCTATGGCTGATGAGACTATGCACCACCGTACACCGGAATTTGAAGCGATTTTTGAAAAAACTCGCAAACATCTTTTTAATCTTTTTAATACTGACGAAGTAGTGATGATTGCATCTAGCGGGACAGGTGCAATGGAAGCAGCAGTTATCAATATGTGTCACTCTACACTTTTAAATATTAACAGTGGAAAATTTGGTGAGCGTTTTGGAAAAATAGCTGAAGCTCACGGACTTAGATCTATTGAAATTCAAAATGAATGGGATACACCTGCAAGTGTAGAAGAAGTAGTAGAAGCTGTTGAGAGTAACTCTGACATAGATGCAATTGCTATCCAAATCAGTGAATCTGCAGGTGGTCTGCGTCACCCTGTAGAAGAGATAGCTAAGGCTGTAAAAGCAATCAATCCAAACATAATGATAATAGCTGATGGTATTACGGCCGTTGGTGTTGAGAAAATCGATGTTACAAATATCGATGCATTAATAGCAGGAAGTCAAAAAGCTTTAATGCTTCCTCCGGGACTTGCAATTATAGGTCTGTCAAATGCTGCGATTGAGAAAATTGGAGAAGGTAAAGGATATTATCTAAACCTTGCATCTGAGATTAAAAAACAGCGTCAAAACACTACAGCTTATACAGCTGCAACAACTTTAATTATAGGTCTTTTAGAAATACTAGAGAGTATAGAAAAAGATGGTGGTTTGGCAAAGCTTTATGCTGATACTGCATGTCGTGCTAAGTCTGTAAGACGCGCACTTGAAGCTATAGGACTTCATGTTTATCCAAAAGTTCCTGCAAAATCTATGATTACTATTGATGATGAGCAGGCAAATGAAATTAGAAAAGTTCTAAAAGAAGATTACCAAGTAAATGTTGCAGGTGGACAAGACCACTTAAAAGGAAAAATCTTTAGAGTAAATCAGATGGGTTTGATTCAGCCGTACGAGATGGCATGGGTTGTAAATGCAATTGAGTTAGCACTAGATAAGATTGGAAAAAGAAAATATGATGGAACAGCAAACAGAGTGTTTAACGGTTGTTTTCTCGGAGTGGATTAAGAAATGATTTTAGAACACGAGATACCAAACGGCTCAAAACTTTACTTTGGAGAGAGTGCAAAGAAAAAGAGAGAGATAGAATACAAAGCAAGTGAATTATTAAACGCAGAGGGCTTTGAAGAAATTTTAACTCCACTTTTTTCATATCACCAGCATCTAAGTATTGCAAATGAGCAAGAACTAATCCGTGCAAATGATGAAAAAAATAATTCCGTATCACTAAGAGCAGATTCGACTATAGATGTTGTTCGAATTATTGAGAAACGTCTTGGTCGCAATACGGATGAGAGAAAATGGTTTTATATACAACCGATTTATAAATATCCGACAACTGAACAATACCAAATCGGTGTTGAGTATATGGGTGAGACAAACTTATCGTATATTTTAAATATAGCAAACGATATTTTTAAAAAACTAGATGTATCGGCACTTGTTCAAATCAGTAATATGAGAATACCTCATATTTTAGTTGATATGTTTGATGAGTTGACCCTTGATGATTTTAGACATCTAAATATAGAAAAATTTCTAAATTTAAAAGTAGATTGGCTAAGTAAATTAGTTTATCTTCAACATGTAGAACAGGTTGATGAACTTTTAGAAATAGTTCCTGATATTTTAAAAAATGAACTTATAAAAATGAAAGAACTTTGTAATGACTCAGCGTGTAATAACGGGGTTTTAGCTCCTATGTATTACGCTAAGATGCTTTACTATGATGAATTGTTTTTCAGAGTAATAAAAGATAATGAAGTATACGCACGCGGTGGCAGATACAAAAATGAAGAAACGACTTCGGTTGGTTTTGCAATATATACAGATACAATAATAGAAGAGAAAGTAAAATAATGAAAGCAGATTTAATAGTTGGGATTCAATGGGGAGATGAAGGTAAAGGCAAGATAGTAGATGCACTTGCTTGTAAATACGATATGGTATGTAGAAGTCAGGGTGGGCATAATGCAGGTCATACTATTTGGGTTGAGGGTGTTAAATATGCACTTCACCTAATACCTTCAGGCGTACTAAACCCTAAAGCTATAAATGTAGTAGGAAACGGTGTTGTTTTATCTCCGGAATCTATTATAAAAGAGATGGAACAGTTTGAAAACTTAGAAGGGCGTTTATTTATATCTGATAAAGCGCACTTAAACCTTTCATATCATGCATTGATTGATCAAGCAAAAGAGAGATTAAAAGGTGATAAGGCTATCGGTACTACTGGAAAAGGTATTGGACCTGCATATGCTGATAAGATAAGTCGTAACGGTGTTCGTGTCGGAGAGCTTTTAGATCCTAATGCTTTAGCTGATTCAATACTTGAGTATTTTGAGCAAAACCGTGCAATATTCGATATTTATGAGATAGCTACACCGAACAAAACAGAACTTCTTGCTGAACTAGAAGGCTTCAAAGCTAAACTTGCTCCATTTATTACAGATACTACTCAGATGGTATGGAAAGCTCTTGATGAAGAGAATAAAAAAGTTTTATTAGAGGGTGCACAAGGTACGCTTTTAGATATTGACCACGGTACATATCCGTATGTAACTTCAAGCTCGACTGTATCGGCAGGTGCTTGTACTGGTCTTGGAATAAATCCTAAAGATATCGGTAAAGTTATAGGTATTGTAAAAGCCTATTGTACACGTGTAGGTAACGGACCTTTCCCAAGTGAGGATTTTGGTGAAGACGGTAAACGTTTAGGTGAGCAAGGTCATGAGTTTGGAACTACAACAGGTCGTGCTAGACGTTGTGGTTGGTTTGATGCAGTTGCAACTCGTCACGCATGTCGCCTAAACGGTGTAGATGAATTATCACTTATGAAACTAGACGTATTAGATGGTTTTGATGAAGTAAAACTTTGTGTAGCATATGAATACAATGGCACAGAAATAGATTATATGCCTGCTGATTTAGAAAATGTAAAACCTGTATATAAGACTTTCAAAGGTTGGAATAACTCCGTAGGTGCGAGAAAATTTGAAGATTTACCTGAAAATGCACAAGCTTTTGTAAAGACTATTGAAGAGATAAGCAAAACAAAAGTTGGTATAATTTCTACATCGCCTGAAAGAGATGATACAATAATCCTATAAAGGACTATACTGCATGAAAACGCGTTACTCGCCACTTGTAAAACTAAAAAAAAGCACAATGGATAAGAGTGAGCGACAAGTGCAGCAAAAAAATGCAGACCTAAGTAGTGCTAAAAAAGCATTAGAAAACTCATATAATTCTTTAGATGATATTTCACAACCGACTTCAGGAAATATCAACAATCTTTTAGCCTCAAGAAGTCTGCTTTCTTCCCAAAGAGACTTGATTGAACATAATAAGAGTTGGGTAAACTATGCTAATGAACAACTCGAAGCTGCAAAGCTACAATTTAAAAAAGATATGATAGAGTTTGAAAAGTTTAAATACTTGGAAGTCCAAGAGATAAAAAAGTATCAAAAAGAGTTAAAAGTAAAAGAGACAAAAGATTTAGATGAGATTGCTTTAAT
>JAPHSI010000150.1 GCA_026193155.1 Sulfurimonadaceae bacterium
TTAGGAGTTTCCTCTTGGATTACCAAGAAGACTTTCTAACACCTGGGATTAATCCCTCGTTTGCCATTTTTCTAAAACATACACGACAGATACCGAAGTCACGAAGAACAGAGTGTGGACGACCACAGATCTGACATCTTGTATAACCACGAACCTTGAACTTTGGAGTTCTTGCTGCTTTTGCAATCATCGATTTTTTAGCCATTTGTGCTCCCTTTAGTAAAAGGCATACCCATTTTCTCTAAAAGAGCGAATCCTGCCTTGTCTGAATCAGCAGATGTTACTACTGTTATATTCATACCATGAATTTGCATGATTGAATCATAACTAATTTCTGGGAAAATTAGTTGCTCTTGAAGACCGAAGTTATAGTTACCACGACCGTCAAAACCATTTCTTGGAACACCACGGAAGTCTTTTACACGAGGAAGTGCAATAGCCACTAGGCGATCAAAGAAGTTATACATGTTTTCACCACGAAGTGTAACACGAACACCAACCGGCATACCTTCACGAACTTTAAAACCAGCAACTGATTTCTTAGCTATTACAGTACTTGCTTTTTGACCGGCAATTTTAGTAATAGTATCTTCAATATTTTGGATAAGTTTATTATCTTTCATTGCAAAACCAGCACCAACAGAAATGATAACTTTTTCTAACGCAGGAGTCTGCATTGGATTTTGTATCCCTAAGTCTGCTTGCAATTCAGATTTTAAACCTAAATATTTTTCTTTTAAACGAGCCATCTATTATGCCTCCACTTTTCGTACATTTGAAACATCTATAGGCATCTCTTTATTAATATGTCCGCCTTTAGGATTGTCTTCAGTTGGTTTGATAGCTTTCTTAGCAACTTTACAGCCTTCAACTATTACCTTATTTTTTTTAGATAATACTTCAAGTACAGTCGCTTTAGTTCCGCGATCATCACCAGCGATAATTTCTACAGTATCGCCTTTTTTGAAATTAAATTTTGCCATTAAACAACCTCCGGTGCAAGAGATACGATTTTCATAAAACCAGAATATCGTACTTCACGAGCAACAGGGCCGAAAATACGAGTACCGATTGGCTCTCTCTTGTCATCAAGTATAACAGCTGCATTGTCATCAAAACGGATAAGAGATCCGTTTTCACGGTGAACCTCTTTAGCTACTCTAACGATAACAGCTTTTACAACTTTACCTTTTTTAACTTTAGCAGTTGGTGTCGCTTTTTTAACAGAAGCAACGATAACATCACCTACTCTTGCATAGCGACGCTTAGAACCACCAAGCACCTTAATACACATAATCTCTTTAGCACCTGTATTATCAGCTACATTTAA
This sequence comes from Sulfurimonadaceae bacterium, assembly GCA_026193155.1. Taxonomy (GTDB): domain Bacteria; phylum Campylobacterota; class Campylobacteria; order Campylobacterales; family Sulfurimonadaceae; genus Sulfurimonas. The sequence goes on from JAPHSI010000150.1 coordinate 1,331, forward strand.
ACGAGTAAAACCTTGGATCATTACTCTGCTCCTTTTACAACCGATTTAAGTCTAAAAGATTTAGTCTTAGAAAGTGGACGACATTCTATTGCTATAATCTCATCACCAACTTTTAGTTCATTATTCTCATCATGGATAAGATAATTTTTGAACTTTCTTACAACTTTGTGGTAACGTGGATGCATTACACGACGTTCTACCATAATGGTAGCAGTCTTGTTACCTGCAATTTTTATTACGTTACCTTGAATTTCACGTTTATGTGTCATCTACAAACCCCTACTTCGCTGCTGCAGTGATAGCAGTGTTAATACGTGCAATATCTTTTTTAGCAACTTTAAGTTCACTAGTGTTTTGTAATTGCATCATTTGTTTTTTTATCTTAAGAGTGAAAAGTTCAGTTTTCTTCTCTTTTAACATTGCCTCAAGCTCAGCTACTGTTTTATCTGCTAAATCAGAATATTTCATTGCTCATCTCCGCAGTAATAATTTTAGTTTTGAACGGTAACTTGTGTTGTGCTAAAGTTAAAGCTTTACGAGCTAAATCTTCTTTTACACCAGCCATTTCAAAAATAATACGACCAGGTTTGATATTCATAACATACTGATCGATTGGACCTTTACCTTTACCCATACGTACTTCAAGAGGACGTTTAGTTATAGGTTTAGCAGGAAAAACACGAATCCAAATCTTACCTTGACGATTAATCGCACGAGTAGATGTGATACGAGCAGCCTCTATTTGACGTGAATTGATACGTCCAGCTTCTACTGCTTTAATAGCAATAGTACCGAAAGAAATCTTATATCCACTACGAGCATAACCACGGTTACGCCCTTTCATCATTTTACGGTATTTAGTTCTTTTTGGCATTAACATCTTAATCAGCCTTTTCTACATTTTCACGTCTTGGAGCACGTTTACCGCGACGCTCTTTTTTCTCTTCTTTAGCTTCAGCAGGGATACCTTTAGTTAGTACCTCACCTTTAAAGATCCATACTTTAATACCGATAATTCCGTATGTAGTATGAGCTTCAGCGAAACCATAGTCAATTTTAGCACGTAAAGTATGTAAAGGAACACGACCCTCTAAGTACCACTCAGTACGAGCCATTTCAGCTCCACCAAGACGACCACTTACAGATACTTTAATACCTTTAGCACCACTTCTTTGTGCGTTTTGCATAACTTTTTTCATAGCACGTCTAAAAGCAACACGACGCTCTAATTGAGTAGCAACATTCTCAGCAACTAGTTGACCAGAGATGTTAGCTTTTTTCTCTTCTTTAATATTTACAGATATAGCTTTACCTATAAGTTTTTGAAGATTAGTTTTAAGCTTCTCAATATCAGCACCTTTTTTCCCAATAATAATACCAGGACGAGCTGCTACGATAGTTACACGAAGACGTTTAACCGTTCTTTCGATGATGATGTTAGAAACACCAGCATAGTATAACTCTTTCTTTAAAAATGTACGAATCTTGTGATCTTCACCTAAAGCTGCCGGAGCAGTTTTAAAGTTAGGAAACCATCTGCTCTCCCAGTTACGGTTGATTCCAAGACGTAAACCAATAGGATTAACTTTTTGACCCATTCTATTTACCCTCTACTTCTACTAAGATATGTGCTGTTGGTTTTCTTATACCTGAAGCCATACCACGAGCACGTGGACGGAAACGTTTAAGTACTGGACCATTGTCAACACGACATGATGTGATTGTACAATCTTCAGCTTCGTTACCACTGTTAGCTACTGCAGATGCAACAACTTTAGAGATAATTTTCGCTGCTTTGTTTGGAGTGAATTCTAAAGCTGCTAATGCTTCTTCAGCGTTCATACCTTGAATCTCTCTAGCGATAAGACGAGATTTGATTGGTGATACACGAATAAATTTTAATAATGCTCTAGCCATGATTAACCCTTTCTCTGAACAGAGCCCTTGTGGCCCTTAAATGTACGAGTTGGAGCGAATTCACCAAGTTTATAACCAATGTGATTCTCTGTAACATATACAGGAACAAATTGGCGACCATTGTGAACATTTAATGTTAAACCAACAAAATCAGGAAGAACCATAGATCTTCTTGACCATGTTTTTATAGGTTTTTTGTCGCCAGACTCTTTAGCCTTAACAACTTTCTTCATTAAATGATCATCTACGAAAGGACCTTTTTTTACAGAACGAGCCATATTATCCTACCCTTTTAGCATTTGGTTTACGGCGAGTAATAATTAATTTATCACTTGCTTTTTTACGACGAGTTTTAGCACCCTTCGTTGGTTTACCCCACGGAGTAACTGGGTGACGACCTGAATTCGTTTTACCTTCACCACCACCATGCGGGTGATCAATTGGGTTCATCGCAGAACCACGAGTTTGAGGACGGATACCCATGTGACGAGTACGACCAGCTTTAGCGAAAACGATGTTAGAATATTCTTCATTTCCTACAACACCACAAGTAGCTAAACACTCACCAAGTACTAAACGCATTTCAGATGAAGGCATACGAAGTGAAACATATTTACCATCACGACCCATAATTTGAGCAGATGTTCCAGCTGAACGAACCATTTGTCCGCCTTTACCAGTTTTAAGCTCAATGTTATGTACTAATGTACCAACAGGGATGTTTTTAAGTTTCATAGTATTACCAGGTTTAACATCTAATCCAGCTTCAGCTGATTGAACACTGTCACCTACGTTTAAACCTTTTGGTTGAATGATGTATCTTTTTTCACCATCAGCATATGTGATAAGTGCGATACGACAGTTACGGTATGGATCATACTCAATTGTACTTACAGTACCAGGGATATCAAATTTATTTCTTTTGAAATCGATAATACGGTAAAGTTTTTTAGCTCCACCCTCTTTATGACGAGAAGTGATACGACCATTACTGTTACGACCAGCGTGAACAGGAAGCTTTTTAAGAAGTGAACGAACACTTGCTTTAGCTGTAATGTCTGAGCTATCAATGTTTGTATAAAAACGACGTGACGGAGTTATCGGTCTATAAGTTTTCATTGCCATGTTACACCGCCAAACTTTCTATTTGTGCACCTTCTGGTAACTTAACATAGAACTTTTTAAAGTCATTTTGTTTACCAGGTACACCACGGAAACGTTTAACTTTTCCGCTTTGATTAAGTGAGTTAACATTAGTTGGAACAATTCCAAAATACTCACGAAAAACCTCTTTAAGACCAGTCTTAGTCATACGAGGAGATGTTTGTACAACGATTACACCATCTTCTTGCATTCCAAGAGTCTTCTCTGTATACATAATAGATTTAATATCTGTAATATCAGCCATTATTTCGCCTCACCTACTAGAGTTTCCCATACTGCTTTTTCTATCACTATTGAACGATAGTTTGCAGCTAAGTATGCGTTTAATTCATTTGATTCGATAACATAAGTATCAGCAATATTCTCAAACGCTAAAAAAGTTTTTTCATCTAATAAAGACTTAACAAAAAGAGTATCTCTTTGATTAAGTGCTTTGAACATTGCGTTTGCGTCTTTAGTTTTACCAGACTCAACTGCGATGCTATCTACAATGAATAAACTACCATTTTGTGCATGCTCATTTAAAGCAAAGTTTAAAGCAAGTTTTTTCTGCTTTTTATTTACTTTTAAATCATAGTTACGGTTGTTTTTAGAACCAAATGCCTTACCACCGCCTACGAATACTGGAGAACGACGTGAACCAGCACGTGCACGTCCACCACCTTTTTGAGCCCATGGCTTCTTACCACCACCTCTTACTTCACTTCTACCTTTTGTACTTGCTGTATTAGCACGAGCTGCAGCTTGTGCAGACTTTACATATAGGTATAAGTTATGAGGGTTGATACCTGCGAAACTCTCCGGTAGTGCTAACTCAGATGCTTTTTCCATTTTTTCATTTAAAACGATTGCGCTCATTATTTAGCTACCTTTACACGACCTAATGAACCATTTGCACCAGATACTGAACCTAATACAGCGATAACACCGTTTTCAGCATCGTAAGAAACGATTTCATTTTTAACACTATTTTGTACATTTCCGTATTGTCCAGGCATCTTACGCCCTTTCATTACACGACCTGGCCATTCAGCATTACCGATTGAACCTGTTCTACGACCAAATCTATGACTGTGAGATGCAGGACCACCACCAAAGTTCCAACGCTTCATAGCACCAGAAAAACCGCGACCTTTAGTAGTAAATGTAGATTTTAAAACTTTAGCTTCTGCTAAAGGAGTTAAATCTAAATCACCAGCTTCAGTGTTTGCTACTTCTAAAGTAACAAAACGGTTAAACTCAGATGAAAGGCTATACTTTTTTTGTTGACCTTCAATTGATTTATTCATTTTTTTACCGCTATTGTAAGCTACAACTGCAGTGCCATCGTTAACTTCACATACTTTTTGATCTAATACTTTTAATAAAGTAACAGGTTTACTTGGTACTGTGATTGTACGGCTCATACCGATTTTTTCAACAATATATTCCACGATGTTCTCCTTACTTATCCATAGAGCGTACTTCTACGTCTACTTCCGGTGCTAAGTCAAGTTTCATTAATGAATCAACAGTCTCTGGCGTTGCAGACACAATGTCAATCATTCTAGCGTGCATACGAATTTCAAATTGCTCACGTGAACTTTTGTTTACGTGTGGTGATTTTAAAACTGTATATTTACGAATTTTTGTTGGTAAAGGTATTGGACCACGGATAACCGCACCAGTACGTTTTACAGCCTCTACGATTGACGCTACTGATCTATCTAATACACGATGATCGTAAGCTTTCAATTTCAAACGAATTTTTTCCATAATTTTCCTTCTAAAGAACTCGTTAGCTATTTTAATTTTTGTGTGCTAACTATTTAAGGGAGCGGAATTATACCGAGATAAGTTTTGATATTCAAGGATTTAGGGGGTAAATTTGAAAATATTTGTAATTTTATTTCCTTTTAAAAAGGAAGTGCTAAAATTACACTATGCAAAATTTACTTGAAGAGTTTTACAAAACAGATTTAATTGTTAATAAATTTCAATTTAGAAAACTATATATAGAAGAGAATATAAGTTACCAAATAAATGGTATATCTCAAGTTGGAAAAACAAAACTTGTAAAAAACTACCTTTTAGGACTTAAAAAAAACTCTTACATATATATAGACTGTAGCGATGTCCGAATAGATATTGAGGAATTCAATAAACATATCTCTGATTTTTGTACTACTAATAAAATAGACGTGCTTGTTTATGATAACTATATAAACGAGTTTTTAATACCCAATGTTTCCCAACTTATCATTACATCTGAAATTTTTATAGATAATGAATACTTGAGTAGGCTTACATTATATCCACTTGATTATGAGGAATTTTTAGCGTATGAGCATAAATATGATTCCACGGCATTAAATCATTTTTTTCAACTTGGTGGATATCCCGCTATGCATAAGATAAATGCTGATGAAAGAAATATATATATTCAAAAGAATTTATTGTGCACACTTGATATTCAAGAATTTGAAATATTAAAACTGTGCGCAAAAATGACAACATTAAAGCTATCAGCTTTTTCTATATATGAAAGACTAAAACAAACACAAAAAATATCTAAAGACAAACTATATAAAAGTTTTGATAATTTAGTATCAAAAAAATATGTACATCAACTATCTAAATTCGCTCATAAACGTGCTACTAAAAAAGTTTATCTTTGTGATATTTCTTTAAAGTCAGCTCTAAGCAGTGAGAAACACTTTGGAAGACTTTTTGAAAATATGCTTTATCTAGAATTGCTAAAACATAAACATCAAATCTATTATGATGACGGAATAGATTTTTACTTACCTAAAGACAGTGAGATAATTTTATCGATGCCTTTTGCAGATGAGAGAAGTTTATTTAAAAAAGTAGAATCTATTGAAGCATTTATCTTTACATATGGAATAACTCAAATCACTGCAATAACAATGAACAATGAAGCTACAATATCTCATCCATTTTCAAGGATAGAGATGATACCATTTGATATATGGGCATTAGGAGACTAAATATGGGTTCTAAAAGAAAAATGGTTGAAGATGCATTTGACGATGCAAAAGAAAAGTCAGAATTTGTACATCCCGATAGAAGAAAACAAGAAGTTGAGCAGCTTCTTGAAGATGAAAAACGTAACTTTGGCAAAAAAAAGAAACGTGTACCTGTTTGGATAAAAGAAGAAGTATTAGATTATGAAGATGAACTTCGCATGCTTCAAATTGAACTTCTTAAGATGCAAAACCATGTAAAAAAACACGGTTTAAAAGTACTAATGATATTTGAAGGTCGTGATGCCGCCGGAAAAGGCGGTACTATAAAAAGAGTTATAGAACATCTAAACCCACGTGGTGCAAGGGTAGTTGCACTTGATAAACCAAGTGACAAAGAAAAAACTCAGTGGTATTTTCAACGTTATGTTCAACATCTACCATCCGCAGGCGAAATAGTACTCTTTGACAGAAGTTGGTATAACCGTGCCGGAGTTGAGAGAGTTATGGATTTTTGTACCCAAGAGGAACATTCAGAATTTTTGCACGAAGTCCCGGAGTTAGAAAAAATGTTTGATAATTCAGGAATTAAAATTTTTAAATTTTATTTCTCAATAACAAAAGAGGAACAAAACAAACGCTTTGAGAGACGTAAAACAGATCCGCTTAAGCAATTTAAACTATCAGAGGTAGATCAAAAATCGCAAGAACTTTGGAATGATTATTCGATGACAAAGTATTCTATGCTCTTAGCATCGCACACTGATCATGCCCCTTGGACAATTATACGCTCAGATGATAAAAAAGTAGCCCGCATAAATACAATAAAACATATACTTTCAAATATGCAATATGAAGACAAAACTAAACCAAAAAAACTAAAAGTAGATTCGGATATTGTCATACCGGCTAATAAAGAGATAGAAAATATGCAAAATAATATGTCTTTAACAAGAGATAAACATTAAAAGTAACAAATAACTATTTTTAATATATTTAATAATCTCATATATCTTCTGTTATTATGATAATATGTTATAATTACTCAAAATATTAAAACAGCACTGGCTATTTTTGTATATAGCTGTAAAGTGGGCTAATTAAGGATTAAATAGCGATGGACATTAAGGCAAAAACAATTACTATAATTGATGATGAAAATGAAATTTTGTTAATGTTAGAAAAACATTTGACAAGACAAGGTTATAAAGTAAAAACTTTTGATAACCCTGTAACTGCTATATCTTCTCTACCTAAAGATACAGATTTGATATTGCTTGATATTATGATGCCTCAAATGAACGGGCTAGATGCTCTGCCAAAACTACAAGAAAAAGTCCCTAATGTTAAAGTACTGATAATGACTGCTTTCTCTACACTAGACAAAGTTCTAAATGCACATAGAAAACGTGCTAATGATTACATAATGAAACCATTTTCTTCTCTTAATGATTTAAGCAAAAAGATAGACAAAATATTGAATGATTAATATATGTTTTCAAAAGACATTTCAATACTCTTTGTAGAAGACGACGATAAAATAAGAACTGAAATATTTGAGTACCTAAAACAGTATGATTTTAAAAATATATACACAGTTACAAATGGACAAGAGGGTTTAAACAGCTATATTGAGTATAAACCGGATATTATTTTAACAGATTTAAGGATGCCTATTCTTGACGGTCTTGAGATGTCTAGAAAAATCAAATCTATAAATGAAGATATCCCCATAATTCTTATAACATCGTTATTTGAAAAAGAGATTACCGAAGCTGCTGTTGATATAGGTATAGATGCATACCTTTTTAAACCTATTTCTAATGAAAGATTGGAAAAAGTGCTTGAGAAATATAAAAATCGTATTTTTCAAAAAAAACAGCACCTTAATGAACAAAAACTTTTAGAGGAATACAAAGGTGCCATAGATGCAAGTGCGGCAGTTACCAAAACAGATACACAAGGTATAATAACTTATGTAAACGACGCTTTTTGCGAGATGTCAGGCTATACAAAAGAAGAACTTATCGGCAAATCTCATAATATTGTAAAGCATCCGGATACTATCCCAGCCATATACCTAGATATGTGGAAAACTATAACAAATAAAAAAGTATGGCACGGCAGATTAAAAAATCTTAATAAAAATGGAAGGACATACTATCAACACACCGTTATAGTACCTATTATAAATGAAGATAATGAGATAGAAGAATATATTGCTCTTAGACAAGATATTACAGACCTGTTTCATCAAGAAGAATATTTAAAAAAGAGAATAAAAGAAGAAGTTGATAAAAACCTGCAGCTACATAAAGAAAAAGAAAACGCTAAACTGCTTGAAGAAAAATTTTCCATTATTGGTAAAATGGCAGCAGGTATTACTCATGAGATAAATACACCTTTAACTTACATAAGAGGTAATTTAGAGTTTTTACTTAATGACATTGATAGTCTTGATGATTCATTGCAAGAAAAAGCTTATCTATTAGAAGATAGTAGGACAATATTTAACGGTGTTAACAGAATAGCGTCAATTGTTGAGTCAATGAGAGAGGTAGCCTCTCAAGCAAAAGAGAATCCGGAATTGCATAATCTATATGCATCTTTAATAACTGCTTTAACTCTGTCTTTCAACAAATCAAAATTTATATCAAATATAAAGCTTCAAGATGAACCTTTTAGAATTGGAATGGATAAAGATAAATATAATTTCAGTATCCCTATTCAAAAACAAAGAGTTGAACAAGTCTTTGTAATTATTATTAATAATGCGCTAGATGCATTAAAGCTAAAAGAAGATTTTGACTCTAGAATTTTTGAAATAAATATAGAAAATACAAACGAATACCTTATTATAAATTTCAAAGATAATGCAGGTGGTATAGATAAAGATATATTACCAAAAATATTTGATCCGTTTCAAAGCAATAAAGAGGAAGGTGGAATGGGAATAGGACTTAATGTGGCTAAACGCATAATTGATGATCACGGTGGAAAAATCATTCCCCTAAATGTTGATAACGGAGCACTTTTTAAAGTGTACCTCCCACATGCCAGAGAACTTGTAACCAAAGATATATAATGTTGTGTGGAATAGATGAAGCAGGTCGTGGACCATGTGCCGGTGATTTGGTTATGGCAGGATGCATATTAACATCTGATGTAAATGGCTTGAACGATTCCAAAAAACTAAGCGAAAAAAAACGTGAAGCTTTATTTGAAGAGATAGTTAAAAATTCAGTTTATCATATAGTAAAATTTTCCCCAAAAGAGATAGACCATATAGGAATATCAAAATGTCTAGCATCGGGGCTAAAAGAGATTCTAAATACTTTAGATGCAGATGAGTATCTGTTTGACGGAAATTCAACTTTTGGTGTAGATGGTCTAAGTACCATGATAAAAGCAGACGGAAAAATTGCAGAGGTTAGTGCCGCATCTATATTGGCAAAAGTTACACACGATAGAGATATTTTAGAGTTAGCTAAAAAATATCCAGAGTGGGAGTTTGAATCTCATAAAGGGTATGGTACGAAAAAACATATTGAGCTTATAAAAAAATACGGCTACAGCCCCATCCACAGAATGAGCTATAAGATAAAAGAGTTAAGAGAGCCTAGTCTTTTTTAATCAAGTTAAAAAATGTATACTTCTTTATCTATCTTATTTTTATTAAGTAACTATTTTAGTGAGTTTCTATGATAATACTTATGATATAATCTATCATTGATAAATTTTAGAAAAAGCCAAACTTGTTGTGAAACAGGGACGGAAAGCTATGGGTCTCACTGAGATTGCCAAGTTACCATAATTTATATACTGCATTTTTCTTATCTATCAAAAACATGTTTTTCAGTAGTTTTATACTAAACAAGGATATTACAGGTGATAGAATTAAACATAAAAATAGCAACTTCATGGTGCAACAGAGTATTACTATTTTTAAGTGCAGTATTCATTGGTCTAATTATGACTTTCATTCTTCAAGATTATGAAGCTTTACTAAGAATAATAGGTATATTTTTGTTCCTCTTGATAATATTCACTATTCCTTTAGGCATATTATGGTGGCTCATAGCAAAACTAAAGTATAAAAAACTATAATTAAAGGACTTTAATGTTTTTAAAAAATCGATTAGTATTAGCAATAGCTATTCTCTTAATATTGCAACTTTATTCCCCGGTATTGAAATTATGGGAAACGAGAAGTTTATTTTATAATAATCAATATTTTAAAGTTATGGTTTCAAAAAAATTTATAGCAGAAAATCAACAAAATATTAAAAATAAAGTTATTCAAGATGATATAAATTTTATATTATCTAGTCTTAATTCATTAAGTAAGAAAGAAGTCACAAAACTTAAAAACATTTCAAAAGAAGAACATAAAAAGTTATTAACTAAAAATCCTACTATATATTATTTTTTCAATGGTTTACTATACTTTATAGGAACAGATTTAAATTCAAACTTTCAACAAAACTTTTCTTTGTCATATGAAAATTTTAAAAAAGCAAAAAAAATAAATAATTCTTCTGACTTACAAGGTATAAAAGAATACATTGACATATCTATTAATAGAATGCTCATGTATGGCATTGGTACTAATGCAAATCCAGCTCAAGCATTTAAAAACTATTTACAATTTAAAACTAATAATGCTGATCTTAATAGATATAATCAATATATAATTGGGCATAGTTATTTATTTGGCAATGGAACTAAACAAAATTTTAAAAAAGCATATGAGCATTTTAATAATGCAGGGGCTTATTCATATGAAATGTTGGCTTTTATGTACTCAAGCGGAATTGGAGTAGATAAAAATATAAATCAAGCATTAGAATTAATGAATAAGACAAAAAATAAAGACTTTAATGTTGCTATGATTTATATTTCAAATAATGACTACAGCAAGGGTAAGAGACACATGAAAAAATGTAGGACTGTAAACGAAAAATGTCAAAAACATTACCATGCAATATTTAAGTATGATTATTATGATAAAGTACTAAATATAATGTCATCTATATAAAACACATAACCAAACATAGGAACTAACAAGTTACTAAATCACTTATATTTAGAGCAGAAAAAGCTGTTAAAAACTTTGCTCAATTAAGACTTGAATTGTTGAGCAGTTATTTTTTTTCTCAAAAAAGAACAGATTATTGAACGGCCCCGTTCAAACTTAAGCAACATTGTGTTTGTTATGTAGTTTTTTTGGCAATTAACAAACATTTATGTGTGTTATTTTTATATATGAGATTTAACACATACTATGTATTTAAGAAAACAATATGTTTTTTACTAAATTCTCTTATTGTTATCATATTTTGACTATTTTTGAATAATTAACACACATTTCATGTGTATGTTATTTTTGTTTATTTGAGTTACTTTGTATATAATGTGATTGAATAAATAGTTATGAGTTAATTTTATAGAAGTAAGAATAAGGAAAAGTATGAGTGATTATGCAGATTTATGTGAAATGTATGGTAGAGAACCAAATGATCCTGATTTCATTGATGATTTAATTGCAGAAATTTCTTCTGAAAATATGGACAGTGATTATATTTGGTATGAAGAAAATGAAGATAAAGACCATTACCAAATTTTACAAAAACATTTTAAAAGTATAGACTCCATCGTAGAGCTTGATGTTTCACCTAAAGTACAATTTAGTCTTTTAGTAATGCTTCATGGACATGTAATATCAGCACTTGAAGGATACTTAGCAGGTAAGTTTATTCACATAGTAACAAATTCTGAAGAGCTTATAAGAAAACTTGTTGAAACTGACCCTGAATTTTCTAAACAAAAATTTTCTATGAAAGAAATTTTTGAAAAAAAAGATTCTTTAAAAATCACTGTCTCTACTTATTTAAAGAATTTAATTTTCCACGACTTGAAAAAAATAAAGCCAATGTACAAAGAAGTGCTAGCACACGACTTTGGAGACATATCATGGCTTTTTAAAGATGTAGAAATTCGTCATGATTGTGTACATCGAGCAGGATATGATAAAGAAAATAACAAAGTAGACATATCAGTTGATTCAATCAAAAGTATGCTTAGTAAAGTTAAAATTCTTACTGCATCTGTTGAAGACACAATGAACTCGCTGAGAGAAGACTCATAACAAATACGAGGAGACGCAATAATTTAACCTAGCGGGAAAATTATCGCTCACGATAAACGTTAGGTAAAAATATGATTGATGTAATAATATTCTTTTTATTAATATTTGGTATACCAATAGTTGTATTTATTGCTATTATAAAGTTTTGGAAAAAAGGAATAGCAGGTAAAATATTTTCTATATTTTTAAGTATTCCTTTTATCGGTTTTTCTTCTGGAATAATTGCAGACGTTGGATTTAACTATTGTGGCTTAAAACTTGAGCAAGCAGAAACAAAGGTAATAAAGTACTTAAAAAAAGAAAATTTAAATGTACAAAAATTAAAATTTGTAGGAAATGATGGTTCATGTGCATATCATTTCAAATATCTAGATGATAAAAATGATATTGATTTTACTATACTTAGTACATGGTTGCATGGTGTAAAGTTAACACACTACGATAATGAGCTATTACCTAACAAAACCTTGGAGAAAAATACTTTACCCTAACGGGCAAAACTATTTTTCAAATTAAACGTTATGCATAGATTAAAAAAGGATTAAATTTGGAAGCAAAAGAAATGATTATGTTTTTTTCTACATTACTTGTCATTGTTGGTTGGATTCTTACACATTTTCTTAATCGAAAAAATGACCGCCAACAAAAACAGAGAGAACTAAGAACAAAATATTTTATTGAAACATATAATAGATTGAATCGAATAAGAACTTATCAATCTGTTTTAGAGTTAGATGAATCTCTTGATTTATTGATGCAATGTATTTATGATACGGAATTGTTTGGTTCTAAACATCAAATTAAACTTGCAAGAGAACTTGGTAAAGATTTAGAAACAGGAACTGGTAAACTACCTTCATTAAATGAATTGTTAAATGACATTAGAAATTCTCTCAGAGTAGATATAGGTTTAGAAGAAGAACCTGAAAATGCATATTACTTTGTCCTGCCAAAGAAAAACTCTAATGCATAACAAATCAGTGGAGCCAATAAATTACCCTGCGGGCAATTCATCGGCTCATTTTAAACGTTCATCAACCTCTTATTTTTGGAACACAAAGTAATAAAGTGAGTTTTCTGTGTTCCATAAAGTGTTCAAAAAGTATAAGCTGCAAAGTTTCATAAACTCTAAGGACTTTTGGAACAAAAGCTTAAGCGGCAGCACCTGAGCGTATAGCTAAAGCAGCCATCCTATTCATAAACTCTGCTACATCATCTTTTGCATCTATACTTTTTTGCAACTCTGCAATAAAATAATCTTTAGTCTTATCATCTGCAAGATTAAAAGTGTAAAGTACCCACTCCGTATTTAACTGCAGTTTTTGCCCATTTGCATCTACTTCAAAAGCTCTATAAAAGTTTATATCCGTAGTTTTAAGTAACTCAAGGACATTCGTATAAAAATCATTTAATTCATATTTTATAACTGACTCTAAATCTTTTAAAGGGATAGTTGCTTCAACTTCTTCAAAAGAATCCCTTCCAAGAATCAATGCATCTCCTACTACTAGTTGTTCACCTATAAAATAAGCTTTTTTATTTTTACTTAGAGCTTCGGCATCCGTATATATAACATGCTCATTTATAGTAGCTAGCTCATCTATAAGGATGGAGTTAAAAAAAGTATACACCGTATTTGCTTCAAGATGAATATCTATCTCTTTTGCATCTTTTGAATAAGAATTTATCGACAGTGCTCTCATTAAAAATTCTCCAATAATATAACATTTACATAGGTGCCTTCTTCCAAGTTGCCATCTTCTTCACCTGTAACCATTAAAGCACTGTTATTTAAAAGGTTTGTCAAAATCGCTGAACTACCAATTTTTTTACCCTTAAAATTAACAAAATATTCACCGTCTTCTAAAACTAAGTTACAAGCCGTAAATTCCGTATTTTTAGAACGTTTCTTAAAACTCTGTGCAAGTTTCGCTTCTACTGTTTTGTATGGCTCTTTACGACCTAGCATCTTTGCTACTAGTGGCAGTCCATATAGTAAAGCAGTAACAGTTGATGAGTAAGCAAACCCCGGAAGTGCAATTATAAATTTGTTCTCTTTTTGCGCTACTAGTATGTGACGACCCGGTTTGATAGCTACACCCTTAAATACAACTTCGGCACCCAGACGAGGGACTATATCTTTTACAAAGTCATAATCACCCACACTAACTCCACCCGTACTTACAAGAATGTCTACACCATCAAGTGCATCTTGGAATATCTGCATGATTTTGTCTTTATCATCACCGACGGTTCCAAGCTGTACAGCTTCTGCACCGACTTGTTCAAATAA
>JAPHSI010000040.1 GCA_026193155.1 Sulfurimonadaceae bacterium
AAATAAATCATGTCACACTCAATTTTAATAGTAGATGATTCAAAACTGGTCAGTGATAATCTAACAAAGTATCTAAAAGATTCTAGTTTTGATGTAATACAAGCTTTTAATAAATCTGAAGCAAAAGAGCTGTTAAAAAATAAAGATTTTGACTTTTGTCTTTTAGATTTAAACCTCCCTGACGGAAACGGAGAAGAACTTCTTCCTATATTTGATAAAAATGAAAATACTAAAGTAATCATTTTTACCTTTGAAAAAGACAATAAAAAAAGAAAAAAACTATTTTCCCATAGCTGTGTCATAGATTATATAATCAAAGAAAGAAATTTTGATGATTTATCTTTTAGTATTGTAGAACTGATAAAAAAAGTATCCACAAACAATCAGTTTAATATACTTATTGTAGATGACTCTCCTACAACTCTCATAATTTTAAACATACTTCTGCAAAAACGCGGTTTTAATATCTACGAAGCTACAAACGGTGTAGATGCACTTAATATAATTCAAAACCAAAAAGTTGATTCAGTCATTGCTGATTTAGAAATGCCACAAATGAGCGGTGATAAGCTTTTAACTAATATTAAAAAAATTCCAGCGCATATATCAACACCTATTATGATTTTATCAGGTACTTCAAAAGCTGAGATGATATCGTATGTAATTAAAAACGGGGCTAGTGACTTCATAAAAAAACCATTTGTACCTGAAGAGTTCATCCTAAAAGTCGATAAGATGATGGAAGATTTAAAACAAAAAAAACTTATTAAACATCAACAAGAACTTCTACAAAGTAAACTAGATAAAGAGATTCAAAAAAATTGGGAATACAATAAAATGCTTATCCATCAGTCAAAAATGGCTGAAATGGGTGAAATGATTAGTTATATAGCTCATCAGTGGAGACAGCCTTTAAATGCTCTCGGCTTAGTGTTGCAAAAACAAAAACTGTTCTTCTCAATGGGCACTCTTAATGAAAACAAACTCAATGAAAGTGTCGCAAAAGGTTTAAATCTAGTTTCTCAAATGTCAAACACAATAGAAGACTTTAGAAATTTTTTTAAAGATGATAAACATGTCCAAGACATACTTATATCAGAGGTCATGCATAAAGCTCTTGTCATCATAGAACCGACTTTAGAAGCTAATAACATCTCTGTTAACATAAACATAAAAAAAGACACTCAGCTTAGTATAATTGCAAATGAGTTAGCACAGGTTATATTAAATATTTTATCAAATGCTATGGATGCACTTTTGTTAAACAATATAAAAAAACCTAAAATAGATATAAGTATAAATCAACTAAACAATGTAGCTTTAATTTCTATCGAAGATAACGCAGGCGGTATAGATGCAGATATAGTCGAACACATATTTGAACCGTACTTTACAACTAAGCATGAGCACAAAGGGACAGGTCTTGGTTTATATATGTCTAAAACTATTGTTAACGATCATATAAATGGCGATGTTTTAGTATCTAACACGGATAACGGTGCTATTTTCACCATCATTATCCCTCTAATGTAAACTTATCCTACACATTTATTATCAATAGCATATTTCACTATATCTGAATTAGAAACAAGTGATAGTTTTTCCAGTATTCTTCTTCTATAAGTACTTATTGTTTTTGGCTTAACACCGTATTTTTGTGCTATTTGCGCAGGTTTGATACCCCTTGCAATATCACACATTACTTCATATTCACGTTTAGATAATATATTTAAAACTTCACTTGTAGCTTCATCTTCTACTTTTATATTGTCTTTAATTTTTTTTATCAACTCATCAACATCTATAGGCTTTAAAAGATAACCATTGGCTTGAATATTTATAGCATCTAAGAGATAGTTTTTTTCACTAAAAGCCGTTGTAAAAATTGCAACAATATCTTTATGTGCTTTTTTCACTTCATGCAACATATCCAAACCGTCTAAACATGGCATACTTATATCAGAGATCAGCACATCGGGTTTATACTTTTGAATATATTCTAAACCTTCGCATCCATCTTTAGCTTCTGCAACATACTTAAACAAAGAACTTAAAATTTCAACAAGTTCTTCTCTAACATCATCATCATCTTCAACAACAATAATACTTATGTTATCTTGTAGCATCTAAAACAACAGCTCCTCTGTAGCTTTTACTTCTTGTTCTACTCTTGGCGGTTTTGATATATCACTAAAATACTCTTTTCTTTTACCGACTTTAACTTCAACAATACCTTCTGGCACATCAAACTTTCTTTTTACCTGTGGATAAAGCTTTAAAAGAGAGTCATAATACATCTTAAATGCAGGTCCTGCTATTTTACCACCGGTTTCCCATCTGTGCATTGGAGAATTATCATCATTTCCAAACCATACTATAGTTTGAATAGTTGGTGAATATCCTGCAAACCAGCCATCTACATTGTTGTTCGTAGTACCTGTTTTTCCTGCAAGCTCTATACCCCAAGCTTTTGCACGACGACCCGTACCGCGATTAACTACATCACGCAAAATAGACGTCATAATAAATGCTTGTGTAGGTTCAGTTATAAACCTTGTAAGCTCTTGATGCTCATATACGACATCACCGTTTTTTTCTATGGATGAGATTAGGCTAGGCTCTATCTGTATACCGTCATTTGCAAAAGATGAGTAATATTTTGCCAGTTGAAGCGGTGATAAAGAGATTGTACCTAAGGATACAGATAAATCTCTTGGAAGATTCTCAATACCGAATTTATCAAGCTGATTTAAAAGCTGATTTAATCCTATCTCATTTACGAGGTTAATCGTAGCAAGGTTTCTTGAGTGAACAAGTGCTTCGCGAAGAGATATTAAACCTTTATAGTTTTTCTCATAATTTCTAGGTTTCCATTTTAACTCTTCACCGTCTTTTTCATATTTATAAGTACGAGATACATCAACAAGTTTTGTAGCACCTGAAAATCCTAAATCTATACCAACTTGGTATATAAATGGTTTAAATGCAGAACCTGGCTGACGTCTTCCTTGTGTAGCTCGATTATAAGAGCTTAGTGTATAATCAGTACTACCGACCATCGCTAATATATTTCCCGTTTTTGCTTCAAGTGAAACAAGTGCACCGTTTAAAAGGGTAGTATTTGTCTCAGGTGCTACCTCCCAAGTAGGGTCTTTTGCAAGAATTTCTAGATCTTTTATCTTATATTCTTCTATTCTCTCTAAAGACATATCATATGCTTTTTTCACAGCTTCACGAGCAGCTTCTTGAAGTCTTAAATCAACAGTAGTATATACTTCGTATCCACCTGTTTTAATA
>JAPHSI010000077.1 GCA_026193155.1 Sulfurimonadaceae bacterium
ATTTCTCAGGAGAAAAACATACAAACTTATCTTTATACCTTAATTTATAATGTGCGTTTGCTAATTTAAAAATCTCTTTTAGTGATAAGTCCGTATCTATTTTTGTCTGGGCAGTCAAGTTTAAAAGATATGTATCACCGTTTTTTATCCTCTCTTGAACATAGTCAAATTTCTTCTTGTATGCGCTATATTCAATTGGAGTTTTTTTTAATTCATATGGATGTTCTTGATACTTATAATCTTCATTAATACTATATTCAATATCATGATTTTTTAACTCATCTAAAGGAATTGCCATAAGCTCTTTTGCTTCAAAATCACTTATAAATAAAAAAGGTTTTCTATCTTTACCCAGAGAGTTTAATTTATCCCACATCATTTATCAATTTTTTTAGAACTGCCATACGCATAAGTACACCGTTACTTACTTGTTCCAAAACTTTACACCTGTCATCTTCAAGCATTGCATCACTTATATCTATGTTTCTATGTACAGGTCCCGGATGCAGAAGTATAATATCTCTATCTCCGACCAACTCTTCTGTTATACAAAAATCGCTTGCATAATCTTTTAGAGATGCATAACTTTGAGATGAGTGACGCTCAGTTTGAGTTCGCAGACTCATAATAGCATCTACTTCATCTATAACTTCATTTATATAATGAGTTGTACGAAGAGACGTCTTAGGTAAAAAGTGTGGAGGTGCTACAAGTATAACTTCCATTCCAAAACGAGTTAAAAGTTCAATATTTGAATTAGCTACACGTGAGTTTTTTATATCTCCCACTATTGCTATCTTTTTGCCATTAAGATTATTAAAGTGATTTTTTAAAGTATATAAATCTAGTAGTGCTTGAGTTGGGTGTGCATGTGCCCCGTCACCTGCATTTATTATAGACGCTTTTGTATGGTTTGAGAGTATTTTTGGTACACCTGAGTTTTGATGACGAACTATTATGGCGTCCGGTCCCATAGCATCTAAATTCATTGCAGTGTCAACTAGTGTCTCACCTTTTTTAGTAGAGCTTTTTGTAACATCTAAATGTACTATCTCAGCTCCCAAGCGTTTAGCAGCTATTTCAAAAGAGCTTTTTGTGCGAGTAGAATTCTCAAAAAACAAAGTTATAATAATCTTATCTTGTAAAATTCTATGAAATTTTCCATCTGAAAATTTTTTGGCATCTGCTAGCAGTTCTTCTATCTCTTCTTTTGTGAAATCATCAGTACGTGTTAAGTGTTTCAATTTATACCTTGTCTATGTGTATCAAATCAATTTTTTGCTTTACAAATTATACAATACATCACAAATTTTGTCTATCTCATCAGATACTTTTAAAACTTCAAAGCCTGTTTTATCAAAATAAGGTTTACTAACATCATTAAAACTTATATCTTCTTCTTTGCAATTAAATGCAATAGTATGTTTAATACTTAAATCGCTTAGAACTTTTTTTGATAAAAGGGTATCGTTTATACATCCAAGTGAACAGTGAGTTACAAGTAGTGCACTTGCTTTATAGTGATGTATTAAATCTACAATCATATTATCTTTATCTACAGGCACTAACAAACCGCCTGCACCCTCAAATATCAATATGTCACATTTTTGTTCTAACTTTTTTACTTTTGCATCTACTTTTTTAAAGTCAAAATCTTTTGCATCTGAAGAGACAAACGGAGCAGCAGGTAGCTCATATGATATAGGAACAATATCTTCAACTTTTACATCGTTAAACTCTTTATTTAACTCTTGAACAAATTTTAAAAGCTCGTCTCCATCCAAATATATACCGTTTACAACACCTGTCTCAACAGGTTTTATAACACCAACCCTAAATCCACGAGATGCAAATTCTTGTAAAAGTCGCTTTGTTGTGTAAGTCTTACCTATATCTGTATTTGTAGCAGTAATAAAAATTCTTTTTTTCATAGTTATCTCTAATTTGTTATAATCTTGCATTATTTAAAGGTTATTAAAAAATGAACAATTTTGAAGAATATTGTACCCAATTTGTACAAAATATCGGCAATAAAGAGGGAGCCGTCAGCCCTGAAATAACTGCGTCTGCATCTTTTGCCTACGTAGATGCACAAACAGCAGAGGGTATTTTTAACGGTAGTATAAAAAAACCTCTATATTCACGCATGGGTAATCCAACAACCGCAAAACTTGAAGCTGTAATGGCAGAGATGGATGGAGGAATCGGGGCCATAGCTACAAGTAGCGGAATGGGTGCCGTTACACTATCTACTATGAGCTTGTTATCAAGTGGTGATGAGATTATATCTATAGGTGGATTGTTCGGTGGTACATATTCACTCTTTAGCGAAACACTACCTCGTTTTGGAATCACTACTCACTTTTTTGATGTTGATGAACTAGATGCAATTAAAAAAACTATAAATGACAATACTAAAATAATCTTTTGCGAGAGTGTAGGAAATCCAAATATGAGACTTCCCGACATTAAAAAAATAGCAGACATTGCTTCAGATGCAGGAGTAGTTTTAATTGTAGATAATACAATAACACCTATGAGTATAAAACCACTTGAGTTGGGTGCTGATATAGTTGTATATTCTACTACAAAAATCATATCAGGAAATGCATCCGCACTTGGCGGTTGTGCAGTTTTTCGTGCCATAAATGATGAGGATGACAAATTTAAAACACAAAGAT
Organism: Sulfurimonadaceae bacterium; assembly: GCA_026193155.1. GTDB lineage: Bacteria > Campylobacterota > Campylobacteria > Campylobacterales > Sulfurimonadaceae > Sulfurimonas. The sequence goes on from JAPHSI010000077.1 coordinate 2,682, forward strand.
ACAAAGATATCCATAAGTTTATTAATAAAATGGGTACAATTGCTCTTATAGCAAATGCAAAAAAAAGAGCCCTAAGAGATTTTGGTATGAGTGCATCTGCACATAGTTCTTATCAAACTATGCTTGGTTTAGAAACACTGGCTCTTAGGATGGATAGGATAATATCAAGTGTGGAGAGAGTTGCTATGGAGTTAGAAAAGGCCGGTATAAAAGTAAATCATCCTTCTTTAGAATCAAATAATCAAAATTCAAAATACAAAGAATTGTTTTCAAAGGGTTGTGGTACACTTTTAACTATAGACATGGGTACAAAAGAGAAAGCATTTAATTTTTTAAACAAATCAAAACTAGCTACACTTACGGCAAATATTGGCGATAATCGTACTTTGGCACTTCATATGGCTTCAACGATATATAGTGACTTTAACAAAGAGCAAAAAGAGTTTTTAGGAATAACTGAAGGTTTAATTCGTATATCTATAGGATTAGAAAATCCTCAAGATATTATAGATGATTTTATAAAGGCGGCCGCGTAATGGGTACACATACAGAACATGAGATATCAAGTGAAATTAAAATAAAATTTCCAAAAAGATATAAAGTTCTTATTTTAAATGATGATTATACATCTATGGAATTTGTTATAGATATTTTAATGAGTATATTTCATAAAACATATGAACAATCAGAAGCAATTATGCTTGATGTACATAAAAAAGATAAAGGTGTTTGTGGCATATATACTTATGAAATAGCTGAAACAAAAGTTTTAAGTGTTCACAAACGTGCAAAAGACAGTGGTTTTCCACTTAAATGCATTATAGAGGAGGAGTAAAAGATGATAAGTTCAAATCTAAATACAGTTATACAAAACTCAATCATATTTGCTAAAGAGTTAAGACATGAATACTTAACTATTGAGCATCTGTTCTATGAGATTTTAGCTTCTGATGAAGGTATGTATATAATCCTTGCTTGCGGTGGAGATGTCGAGAAGATGCGCACACTTTTAAAGTCATATATCACTACAAATATTGACCCCCTACCTCAAAATATAAATATAGAACCTTATGAGAGTGCAGCACTCTCTCGTGTAGTAGATTCAATGATTAGGCATATTCAAAGTGCTGGGCAAAACTCTGCCGATATAGGTGATATGATTGCAGCACTTTTTGAAGAAAAAAACACTTTTACACATACACTGCTTGAAGAATATAATATATCAAAACTGGATATTTTAGAGATAATCTCTCACTCTAATATTAAAGATGATATAAAAGAAGCTGAAGAAGGATTTTTAACAAAATACTCAATCAATCTTTTACAAAAAGCAAGAGAAGGTAAAATAGATCCTGTAATAGGACGTAAAAACGAAATAGAAAGAGTTACTCAAATTCTTTGTAGAAGAAAAAAGAACAACCCAATACTAGTCGGTGAAGCAGGTGTCGGTAAAACCGCTATTGCCGAGGGACTAGCCTTAAATATTGTAGCAGGCAAAGTTCCGGATATTTTAAAAGATGCGGACCTATTTACACTTGATTTAAGTGCAATGCTTGCGGGTACAAAATACAGAGGTGATTTTGAAAAAAGACTAAAAGGTGTTATGGATGAACTAAAATCAACTCCTAATGCAATCCTTTTTATTGATGAAATCCACACCCTTATAGGTGCCGGAGCGACAAGCGGTACAATGGACGCAGCAAACCAGCTTAAACCAGCACTTGCTTCGGGAGAACTCAGATGTATGGGTGCAACCACATTTGCCGAGTATAGAAATGGTTTTGAAAAAGACAAAGC
>JAPHSI010000065.1 GCA_026193155.1 Sulfurimonadaceae bacterium
AACCAAACCTATCGTCTAGCTCTGCATCGCTTGCATCTAATCTATCTATTTGTGTTGGGTCAAATGCATAGTCTTCAATATCTATAGTCACACTAACAGGCAAACTAACACCTCTTGCATTTGTTGCAATTGCAGTTAAAGTATACTGAGTGGTAGTTTCAAAGTCAATGGACGAATTAGTTGTTAGTGTAATCTCACCGTCAACATCAGATACAAAGTTTGAACTTCCCGTTCCGTTTAAGTCAATAGATGTTATATTTCTATCACCTATGGTCTGAATATCTATATTTCCTACAACTGCTCCGCTAATCTCATTTTCCATTATGGATAATGCAGTGTTTATTAAAATAGGTACTTCCGGAGAATCATTTATAGTTATTGTTATATTTGCATCGTTACTATCTCCGGCTGTATTTGTAGCTGTGGCAGTCAGTATATATGTCGGTGCACTCTCAAAATCAAGTACATCTATACTAGATAATGTAAGAACTCCGTCATTTGCGATTGAAAAGTATCCGCTTCCTGTTCCACTCAAAGATATATTTGTAATATTACTATCACCCTCATAAGTGATACTAAGAGTTCCAACAACACTCAATAGTGTTGCATTCTCATCAATTGCACCCACAGAATCAGCAATAACAGGTACTTCATCTATAACATTATTTACACTAATAAAAAGATTTACCGTATTACTACTTCCAACACTATTTGTAACTTGAGCGGTCAAGTTATATTCATCTGTAGTTTCATAATCAAAACTAGCACCACTCTTAACACTCAAGATGCCATCATTTCCCAGTTCAAAATTTGCAGAACCTACTCCGCCTAAAGTTGTAGATGTTATCGGGGCATCCCCCTCTGTATCTATAGTTATACTACCTACACTACTTCCAACTGCAGCATCCTCTCTAACACTTAGTGAAGTGTCTACAAGCACCGGTACGACATCTGCTATATCTGTAACGTTAATAGTCAAATCTACAATACTACTATCTCCTACACTATTTGTAGCTTTCACACTTAGGTTGTATTCATTTTTAGTTTCATAATTTAATGAAGCTGTAGTTGTAATCACACCAGATGTGTTAATACTAAATTTATTTACATCAGTACCTGTCATAGTAAAACTACTTATAACAGAATCACCATGAGTTAAAATCGTAACAGTACCTACATTTGCTCCAGAAGCAAGGTTTTCATCAACCCAAAGAGTTGTATTGCTAAGTTGGGGAACCTCTGTTGAATTTAAAATACTAATCGTTACATTTTGCTCATCGCTTAAAGAAGAATCTGTTACTCCAACCGTTATGTTATATGTATTTTTTACTTCATAATCTGGTGCTGTATTAAAAGTTATTACTCCCGTTAGAGAGTTTATGTTAAAGCTTGCACTATCAGTTCCAGATATATAAAAGGCTAATGTGTCATTATTATCATCTGTTGCACTAACACTTAGGGCATCTGTTTGATTTTCATATACACTCACATTACTAGCAGTTAAAACAGGTGCTACATTTGTATCATTTGTATCGGGAGGTGTCACAACTGCATCGGAAGCATAAACTATTAGCGTATCAGTAACGCTATTCAAATCTCCATCATTAACTAGTAGTTCAATGACATAAGTACCATTTGAGTCTGCATTAAACGATGCATTTGCAGTTGTAGCACCAATAATTGCTACAGAACTACCTGCAGGCTTAGAGACAAAACTCCACATATATGTATTAGCAACAGAGGCACTACCGTCCAAATTTACAAAACTATTAGTGGTTACATTTTGATCGGCTCCTGCGTCTGCAACAGGAAGTATTTGCTCGGTTGATATAGTTCCTCCTGCTGCTACAATTGAGGCATTCATTCTTTGTTGTGCTTCATTCGCATCTATTAAAGTTATACTTAATGCATTCTCAACAACTGCCGTAAAGTTTGAATCGGCATAATCTAGACTTGAGGGTAATAATGCTTCAAGAGTTTTATCTATAGATATTATAGAGTTGCTAACGTTACCGTCACTGTCTATGGATTGTAAAAGTCTCGATAGATTCAAGGCTGAATCAAGAGACGATGGAAATAAACTATATGGTGTAAATACAGTTTCAGTTGCACTTAACATACCAAAGACATGTCCGCCCAATTCAAAAACAACTGAATCGTTTGTATTACAAGTAAAATTTCCATCTATATTTGTTGAGCCGCTTAATCCGGATGAACAATAATAATCAAATCCTTCTACAACAGCATCAACAAATTGTCCTGTAACTGTATTATCGGTCGTATTATCATCAGGAGTTGTCGTATTGTCATCAGGAGTTGTTGTATTTGTATCTGAAGGATTATTGTACTTAATGTCTCCCTCGCTACAACCAGCAAATATAAATAAAGTTACTAAACTTATAAAAAATATTCTTATAAAATAAAACTGCATCGAGAGTCCTTTCATCACTAATCATTTATGATAGCAAAAAACATTCCCCTTATTTTTAGTAGCTATACTTAAATACCTTTTCTAATTCTATATTTTCCTTCGATGTAGAATCAAGCACTACCCTATAACACTTTGAAATATTGTTTTCATCTTTAGGTGTTTGAATATATACACGCTCCGATTTGTCTACCCATGCTTTATCAAACGAGAAAGTAAAAAGACCTTCATCATCGTTAATTGTCACTGGAACTGTAGTTAAACTTATATCTAAGTTTTTATAATAAACCTTAACCTCATTTGTAAAGGACTCTATAGTTAAGCCATCATCTGTTGCATCGGATGTCCAACCATAAGTTGAATTATCATCTGAGAAAACATTTGGATAGTATGTAGGATCACAAGCCATCTTATCATATGTAGCTGCATCTTTCTCAAATGAACTATCTACTACATCACTTACATTTATATCTAAAGCATGGTATGTAACCTCTGAGTAAGATAGTGCCAAAGAATCTTCAAGTATGCGTTGCACAACAGGTAAAGTATATGTAAACACCTCATCACTTGATTGTAGATTATCTAATACATTTTTTATATCTACAAGAGTATTTGTATAAAAGTTTTCATATTCTTGAGATATGTTTAATCCTAAACCTATATCAACTAACTCTAAGATACTATCTATCTGTAAATTATCATAATTTTGATCTAGTTCTGATACAATTGCTTTTTTAATTCTCTCACGTAGTGCATCAACATCCTTACTATTATCATAAGAGATTACCGTAAGTTCAAGCATCCTCTTAATATGCTCTATATACTGAGATATCATAAAGGTACTTACAAAACTCGTAGTATCTCCAAAAATCTGTGCCGAAGTAAGTCCAAGCTGAGTCTCTATAGTAGAAATTGACTCAAGCCATACTGTCTTGTTTTGAACACTTTGTTCTAAAAAATGTGTTGCAACAATGTCGGTTAAAGGTGAAATATAATAGGTAGAAGAAGCCAATTCATTGGCTAAAACAATAGTCTTTAACTGAGCATCATATGCCTGTGCACTAAAAGTATCTACTCCTCCGCTGCTTATAATCGGAAAAAGTGTATTTTCTTGGACAATAACATTAGTAAAATTAAACTTACCGTTAGCATCCGTAGTCGTAGTAGGCTCACTTGTATTACAATCACCGCTATAGTCAAGATCCATACATACGGTAGCATCTTTGATGTACCCATCAACAACTATCCCACTGAAGCTGACATTCAAATCAGTTGAATCACTAGTATTTGTATCAGGTGGAACTGTATTGTTATCATCAACATCCACTGCAAATATATCTATATTTAAAGCAAATGAACTAAGCGTAGAGTTTTCATCTGTTTCATTTATGATAGTATATGCATTATCTGCTTTTTGCTCTAAAGCAACTTGATAATCATTTAAGTTTTCTTGCGTTAAGTTTGTGTCTGATACAAAACTCTCAATATCAACTTTTATATGAGCCATTTGCTCATTTGCAAATGTTTTTTCATTTTCAGGTAACGTTAACTCCGTACTTTCTTCTAAATTTACAAAAGCATTTGATAAGCTGAATATATCACCATCAGAAATACCGGAGAGTATAGCACTTTTTATCTGCTCATCTAAAACTAATTTTTGAGAAGTTGTAAGAACAGTAGCTTTTGCTTTTTTTACAATTGTACTTAACATACCTTTTACTTGTTGAATCTCTTGTGTTCTTGCAAAAATACCTGCATAAACCATAGGGCTCTGGTCTACATAATCTTGATGTATTTCATATGTATTTGAAATTTTTAAGGTTGCATTTTGTAAATCGGTAGCAGTTTTTGTTGTCGTACTTAAAAATGACTTTGCTATTAAATCGGTAAGGGGAGTGATGTAGATGCTTTCTTGTGCATTTATTTGTTTTATAGAGCGAAGTTTACCTTCAAAAGTTTTAGCCGTCGCAGTGTCAGTACCACCGATAGAGATAAAGGAGACTATTCTCCCTGATTCCACACTCATGGTACCAAAATCAAAATACCCATTATCATCTGTAGTAGTTGTTGGCTCATTCGTCCCGCATTCACCGCTAGTATCTATATCTATACATACAGTAGCACCACTTATATAACCATCTGCCACCCTACCACTCAAACTAACAGAAAGTGTATTTGACACATTGTCCGTACCCGATGAGTTATCTATTCCGCATCCACTAAAAAATGATATTAAACCAATAAGAATATATTTAAAGATAATTTTTACCACTTTTTACTCAGCCTTTTAGAAAGTTATATTAACATTATACAGCAATACTTATTCCATTTCACTGCTTATATTAATAAGTTTATTTAACTTCCTTAAGTGTTGCAAATGGCGGTATCTTTCTTGATGGAAATAATCCTTCAAAACATTTTGTCTGCTTAAAGTCATAAACATAAAAATTTTTACCCTCAAAAGCTTTAGTAAACTTTATAGCTATTTTCGGATTTCCAGGACCATACTTAAGAGTTTGCTTTTGATTTGAAACTATTTTTGGATATACAAGTAAAATACGAGTATCGTTATATATACCTTTTTCATGATGAGAAAAATATCTCGATTGTAAGGATATTTTTTTATCATTTGAAGTTTCATAATCTTTACTTATGCCTGAATCAACAAGGAATTCATAGTTTTTATCTTCCATAAACTTCTTACATGTATCATTTGCTGTATTACTTTTTATCTCTAATGCTACATCTTTATTTGCTAAAACAAAAAAAGTAACATTAGGCTCTAAATATTTCAAAAATAACATATCGGTAAAACTTTTATTTGGAGAATAAGCTGCCCATATTTTACTAACATAATCATAAGTTACTATATATGATATTTCTGAAGTATTTTGAAATGTTTTAACGACATCTACACCGTCTTTTGGTGTCGTAAGTATATTCCATCCTTTTGAAAGGTTGTATGTTTTAGATTTATAAAGACTTGAAGAGCTTGTGTTAAGCTCCTCTAAAAGGCTCAACTTTTCTATTTTTGAAAAGTTATTAGCCAAGTCCTTTAAAGGATTTGCAGCAAGTGCTACACATAAAGTTGAAATCAATATAATTAATTTCATCACAGATATCTCCTTTATATACATTAACTCACTAAGGAGCTAATGTATTGTTATCTGAAGTGATAAGAACTAAGTTTTCTTCAACACCACCCGTAGTTGTTGCATCTGCAGCAGCTTCAGTAGATACAAATGTACCACTATATAAGTTACCGCCATACTCAACTATGAACGTATCACCTGCATATGCAGAAGTACTTTGAATTTGAACTACCGCAGTACCAACAGCTGAAGGTATATCATAGTTAGTTGTCCATGCGATATCTCTGCTGAAGTTACTTCCTCCAGAATCCGGAACAAATGCTATTCTAGCAACTTGACCAGTAGTTAAAGTTTTTAAACTTACACCGTTGTTATCTCCAGCTACAGTTGGTTGAGTCGCCTCAAGTTCACAAGAACTATCATAAAGTGCACCAATTTGTGCTCTTGTAGCATCACCTTGTGTATGTGTTAATACATGCGCACCTTTTAATGCCACTGCATAGTTATAAGTTGCAGCATTAGAAACATTTGATGTATCCATAGTACCATCAGCTGCAACGATTCTTAGATTATAAGTAGTACCAAAAGTAAATGCACTGTTTGCACATACAGAATAACTTGCAGTATTTCCACTTACAGTATCAACTAACCCTGCCGTTCTATCAGCCTGAATTTCCGGTATATAACTATTATATACATAAAAGTTGCTAGTAGTATTAGCGTCTGCTGAAAGTGTTAATTTAGTAGCACCATTTGCTACAGCCGTAACATTTGTTGGTTTAGCATAATCAATTGACAGTGCTGAAGAGCTAAGTACTGCCTCACCTTTACCGTTTACCGCTCTAATATCAACAGTTATTGGAGAAGAACTTTCTTCAAAGTTTGCTAAAGCCATATCTGAGATATTTGCAGTGTATAAGTTAGAAGACGAGCTTGTTCTTTTAAGCTGAACTTTTTCTCCACCAATTACAGCATAAGCTGAACCTGCGTTGTTGTCAGTATCTGCAGAACCTGAATCATCTAAACCAGTTATCTCCACTTGTAATGAAGCCGTAGTCATCATATTTGTAGTTGTATAACTTGCATCATTTGCAAAGTAGTATGAGTAACCAACACTTGTTAAACTAGGAGTACCAATACTTACAGTATCTGCACCTTTAGTCTCTAGGTATACCCAGTAACCGGCATTATTATTGATTTTAAACAGATTAAACTCATTGTTTAAGAACCAATCATCTTCGTGACGTGTAATATCTATAGCATCCCACTCAAGATCTGCTGCTGCAGTATCCATATCCGTAGTAGCTTTTAGGATTCCTCTTACATCATAACCAGCTTCTCTCATTGTATATAGAGGACCGTAGATTGCAAAATCAGGCGCATAAATAGGATTAGATTTTACATCGTCACTTAAAGTCGGTAAAGATGTACCTATAGTACCGGCAGTATTTACATTAGCATCCGCACTTACAGTTGGAACACTTGTTGCGGTTGAAACATCGGATACCTCAGCTAAAGTAGCAGAAACAATATCTACACCAGAAACTAAAATAGTCGTATTAAGAAAGTCATCCGTAGCTGTATCGTAATCATGAACAGCCCAACCATGACGCCCACCGGCTACGATAGCAGCATTGATACTGTTTACCAATCCATCAAACCATACTAGTCTCTCAGCAGCAGTACCAACGGCAGCAACAGAAGCAGTTAAGTTAACCGCACCGTCACCGACATCTATACTTAACTGATCACCAGCCTCATCCGGCTCATCAGTTGCAACAAATGAAATACGGAACTCATGCTGATCTAAAGGCAGTGCAGCGATTTCATCAAGTGCATAAGCAGCACCAACAGCACCTAAAGCAACTAAACTAGCATCAGAATTTGCTCTACTTAAAAAATCTTCCGAAGCATCTGCTACATCTTTTAAGTCAAAAGTATCAGCTTCAGTAGATACTAAAATAGCATTTGTAGCAGTTGAACCAACAGCTGCATATACAGCTGTATCACTCTCAGCTACATCAGGTATAGCTTGAAGACCAGCTACTAGCTCAGCCGTTGTAGGTGAACCATCAAGTGTATAAGTGTCTGTAGCTTTACCCTCGATAGTTACATCATTCGCACTTGTTGATGTCTCATCACAAGCTAAAATTTTAACAAAAGTATTATCTTTTACGTAAAACTTTGTTGTAGACGCTAGTATAGCTCTATCTAAGTTACCGTCATTATCAGTATCAACTGCGTTTACACCGGCTGCCGTAAAACGTGAATCTGTTGCAATTTGAGTCTGAGCATGTGCAAACGTAGGGTTTGTACCTGCTACATTTTCAAGTGCAATAGCTGTACCATCAGTACCGTCAGTACCAAATAAGATCTTAGCAGAAACATTAGCACCGGCAACTGTACCAGTACCTATACTATCAAGTTCAGCTGCAACATCTGTCGTACCTAAACCATCATCACCTGCAAGCTCACTAACCATTAAGTCAATCATCATAGTGTATTCACCGTAAGCCGAAGTAGCTGGCCCACCTGCTGCCAAACCACCTACTACATCTGTTACAGCACCTGCGACATAAGGATGTGCTCCTGTTAAAGTTACTACATCTGAAGCCACATTGGTACCATCAGTTTCTGAAATTGTAAATTTCTTATCAGAAATTATGATATATGTACCGGCTGCACCACCGTAAAACACTTTTACGTTAAATGTTTCAGGTAATGTACCTTGAAGCTTAGCTGCTTCTATACCTTCATTTATAGCCGTAGCCGTAGTCTGATCTATAGCATTGGTACCTGCAGATATATCATATGTAAATGAGTTCAATCCAGAGTCGTCAGTAATCACTAATGTATCTGTAACAGCTATAGCTGTTACAACTAAACCAGTAGCTGCATGACGAATAGTCGGTTTGCTATCATCAAACGATACCATATTCCAACCTGTAGTAAGTCTGCTTACATTAGCATCCTCGTATCTTGTTGGATCAGGGATACCACTTAGTGAAGTAGCACTACCTAGAACTAAACCACTTGAACCGTCACCATTTGGAGTAATATCTGTTCTGTCTGTTCTACCCCAGTAAGCTTTACCGATATCAAAAGAAGTAAAGTCGTTTGCATTTGCCACTGCATTTGCATTCCAAACTTCCCACTGTTGATTTTTTGCATTAAAGTAGTAGAAGTTACCTCTGTTAAGAGTAGTAGTGTCTAAGTGCACATCTTTATCAAAGTGTGTAGCACTTGCAGGATTATCAGAAAAATCATAATCTAAAACTTCAGTAATTGCTGAACGATCTGAAGCACTTGCTGCCGCAGATAAACCACCAACCGTAGCTGTAACAGCATCTGCCCAAGTACTTGCTTGTGATATAGTAACTGAGTAAAGAACACCATTATAAAGGATTTCCATACCCTTACCTTCAAGTGAAGCTTTGTATTCAAACTGTACATTTTGAGTACTTCCGCCAACTCTGATATACATAGTACGAGTTGACTCAGTAATATCATAGATAGTACCAGTCATATCCATACCAACTTTTAGCGTAGCTACACCATCAAGTGACTGTAGTGTTGCCATATTACCACCACCGGCAGCAGCAGCTAAACCTTCAGTAGCTAAATCATCTGTAGTAGTAGTATCCTCAAGTTCCGTAAAACCTGCTTGAAATGAACTACTAGCAGCTGCATTTAAGCTACTTGGTTCTCCATTACTAAAACCATTTACACCAAAAAGTACCCATGTACTATCCACCGTATCTGAAGATAACGGCAAATAAGTAGCAGTACTGTCAGCTGAAACCGAACTGCTCAGCGCTGCAATGGTCGCTAAGCTCAATAAGCTTTTTTTAAAATTCATAAACTTTTCCTTTATTTTTTTTAATCTTTAGATATATAAATACATCTAATCATCTATACACTTTTCTAACATCTACTTCTGCACCGTCATCGCTATTTAAAATAACTCTGTAACAACTTGCTTTTGCAGTTTCTACATTAAAGTCGTAGTTAGAAGACCTTACATAAACTGTATTATCTAAATCTGCTACGCTACTGTCATTCCAAGCTTTGTCATAGTTGATGCTAAAAACACCACTCAACGTTGTATTGGTATATCCTTGTCCCAAAGCACTTGCCTCCGGATAAGGTTTATAATACATCGTAACCCACGTTCTTTGTCTATTACTAAGAGAGCCTTCTGAGTGGCGAGATGCTATTTCTAAACCTTGACCATCTGCCAAGGCAAAACTAGCACCATTCTCACCGATACTAGGTTCTCCAACAACTGTTGAATCACTTACTGAACGATAAGATGAAGCATTACATGCATTTTCATCATAAATTGCATCTACTGAATCATAAATACTATCAGGGTCACTTGGATCTGTCGGATCTGTCGGATCTGTCGGATCTGTCGGATCTGTCGGATCTGTAATATTATCATCACCTGTGTCAACCGGATTAGGATCTATCAAATTAGACGGTTCATTAGTATTATCCGTAGGATCTACAGACACATTTGTTACATCACTCGAAGAAGTATCAACCCCGCAAGCGTTAAAAAACATAACAATTAAAACTAATGAAAACAATTTAATCATAATCAATCCCTATAAACCGATATCTCTAACTTGCCGGAAGAGGTGGAGGTGCACCAAGCGCCGGATTTAAACCAAATTCATTAGTAACAGTAGTTTGAGCAGCTTCTGTGCTATCAATCTTATTTGCCTCTGAACTTGTAGTATCAATAGTATTGACACTACCACCCGCCGACGAGGAGCCTTCTCCACATCCTGCTAACATTATGACTAGCAATCCAGCCAATATAAAAGCAACTTTCTTCATATTTCATCCTTTAAATTTGAATACAGCCCTTTTTAGGAACTATACCCATATCGGCCATAAGAAAATTTACTTTAATTATGAC